>CAZZEC010000069.1:0-28780 GCA_964652565.1 uncultured Bacteroidia bacterium | reverse complement strand
GAACACGCCAGGTAAGTAGTCAGTGCAGTTGCAGAAAAGTAATGTGTAGATGGTTGTTGCGGGGATTGATGTACATAACGGCGTTTGAGTATATGTTGTATGTGTTCATCTTGAGGAATATTGATCTCAAGTACTCCTTGATAGGGTACAGGGGTATTGATTTGTCTTTCAACCACCTTGATATTGGGGTGATCGCGGAAATAATATTTGATCTGCTGTAAGTAACGACTGATCTCACCAGCTCCGCCATTGTCCTTGATGATCGTATTATAAATCAAATGAACATGGCGGCTCCTCTGGATCAACCTAAAGAAATGATACGCGTAGATGGTATCTTTTTCCTCATAGGTTGGCAATCCAAATCCTCTTCTCAATACATATGGAATATAGCTGTTTGCAGTGCTTGTGTCGGGAAGATTTCCTTCATTTGCACCTAAAACGTAGATATGTTCAAAATCTAATACACGCGTTTCCAAAAAACCCATCAATTGCAATCCCGAAAGCGGCTCACCTTCGAAAGGAATTCTTGCTTTACTCATAGTTTCTCTAAACAAGCGTGAAAATCCGTAGAATGTGAGCTCAGTTTGATATAAGGCAAGTATATCTCTAAACTGATTGAATTGTTTGTATAATTGAAAAATATATTCTGCTTCCAAGTGTGCTTTCCTCGATTGGCTATCTTTGATCAACATGTCAAAGATGTTCATAAAATAAGGTATGGTATCTCGGGGTTGAACTGGAGGAGTAAAGATTAAACTGAGGATACCATCTGTACTTTGTTCCTGTAGATAACTGGCAGGAACTAGTAGCATATTTTTGTGTATGATCTCTGTTCTTAATTTATGAGTCAAATCATGAGAAAAGGTCTGAATGTAGGCATTTCCTAAAATAGTGAGTACATCATGGTAGTTAAATAAGCATTCTCCCCCTTCATAAGTCATGTGTCGGAGCAACTGAGAGAGAGAGATTAATAGATGATACACAGGGGTTTGTCTCAATGGAAACCCCATTGTGATATTTAGTTTTTGAATGGTTGGGGGAAGGCTGTTGAGTGTAGGGAATAGCAAAGTTTCATCTGCTAATATCACAGCATGGTTTCGGAGTTGATGATCGGGTATGTGTTTGTCTTGGAGTAGGTTTCCCAGATAGTGTGCCTGACCAGAGGGTAGTGCAACACCTTCAATGTATATCGTCTTAGGCTCACTGGACATATCATGGAGAATCAAGTGGCTTCCCTTACCATGCCATTTTTCGTGATACTGTTGTATGAATTTGCTGGTAATAGGACTGGTAAGCAAGGGTTGATCCTCCTCTAATTTGAAGTATGCTTTGTCTACATCCCAGAATATTTGTGCTTGTTGATGATCTAATAGGTATTCTATAATGCGTTCCTCAGACAGTGAAAGCGCATTAAAACCAATGAAGACAACCTGGGACGCATCGATAAGGGGGGTTCCCTGTCTCAACTGGTTGGATACCCAACGATAGGCCATGCCATCATAAGCAAACCCCTTTTCCAAAAGATGCTGTTGATAGTCTTGATATATGTCAGATAACTTTTCCCAGATTGTAAGAAATTGTTGTTGTATATAAGAGGGGGATTGTTTGTCATTGGTATAAATGGTCTTCCAAAAGCGTTGTATGGCATCAGAATGTTCTTCCGGAAGATTAAATTGAGCTTCTATCTCTTTGATATCCTTAATATTCCTAAACAACTGAACGGCATTTACTTCATATTTATCAATTTCATCAAAGTCTCTTAATAACATCTCCCCCCAACCATAAAATTGTTCAAAAGGCTCATCAAATCCCTGTTTGGATAAATGATGATGATATACTTGATAGAGTTCAAAAATAAGGGGTAGAGACTCTGGGAATTGCCATTCGGTAAGAGATCTGATAAAATCCTGGATTGAAAAAATGCGAGGAGCCCATATAGTAGTTTGAAAATATTTCGCTAATGCCTCACGGAGAAAAACTCCTGCCCTTCGGGTGGGAACTACCCAATACTGGTTTTGCAGATTTGAGGAATCCATTTTGTGTAGTCGGGCTACTACTTGGTATAGGAATGAAGAAAAGGTAGCGGAATGTGTGCGTGTGTTCATGAAATAATGGATGAGGGACTAAGAATTATAACTTAGGGCTATGATAGGAGAAGGTAATACATATTGCCTCATACATTCAACCTGATTATCTAAGCATTTGGCAAACATTATTATCTGATCAAACATCTTTTAGGTGTAAACCGTTAAAATTGTTATACCTTTCATATATAAATCAATTCATGAATTTAGTAGATATTGAGTTATCAGCCAAAGAATTAGAATTACTACTAGATTCAGAAATTCTGCCTATGAAGCGTAGGATATGTGAAAAAATGGAGCAGATATTATTGTTATTACAAAAAAAAATAGTAGCAAATATCAACAGTTCCTCGTATATTCTTCCTAAGGAAATTATTCGTAACTCTGGAAGGATTACAAGGGGTGATAATTATAGATCTTTTGCTTACAGAGTACTTGATTGCCCTTCATATTTTCAGCAAGAGGATTGGATGACGTATAGAACTGTGGTTATGTGGGGACACCATATAGGATTTCATCTCATGTTGTCCGGAAAATACAAAGAACGCTATGGTTCAGCAATCGCAAGTTCATTACGAGATATCCCTTCAGGCTGGTATCTGACAAATTCGGATAATCCATGGGAATGGATTCCTGGCGACAAGGAACACATAGTGATAGCAAATGAACAAATAGCAATAATTAATGACATATTAAATAGACTCTCATTTATAAAGCTGAGTTACTATTTGCCTTTGGAAAGATATTCTGAGATTCCGTCCTTAGGATTAGTCAATTGGCAGTTGTGGCAAAATAAGCTTTTTCAAAAAATTATATAATGAACAAAAACATTTTAGAAAGAATGTGGGATCTGATCGGACTGAGATATAAATCCCATCCCTGGCACGGAGTACAAATCGGTGAAAGTGCGCCAGATGTAGTAACTTGTTTCATCGAAATGGTCCCTACGGACACAGTAAAGTATGAAATCGATAAAACAACTGGCTATTTGAAGGTTGATAGGCCACAAAAGTTTTCAAACATTGTTCCTGCACTCTATGGATTTATCCCTCAAACTTACAGCCATGAACTTGTTGCGGAGTTTTGTAAAGAACGTACAGGAAGAATGGAAATTGTTGGAGACGGGGACCCTTTGGATATTTGTGTACTAACTGAACGTCATATAAGTCATGGAGATATTCTGGTACAAGCTATTCCGATTGGAGGATTTAGAATGCTGGATGGAGGAGAAGCTGATGATAAAATTATTGCTATCCTCAAAGGAGATCAGGTATATCAGGATTGGGAAGATATTTTGGATTGTCCGCCATCATTGGTATCAAGGTTAAAGCACTACTTCCTTACTTATAAGGAAATGCCAGGACAACAACAGGCAAGGTGTGAAATCACGCATACGTATGGAAGGGAAGAAGCCATGGAAGTTATTGGTAGAAGCATGCAGGATTACAAACATAAGTTTGGCAACCTTGAAAAGAAACTCTCTATGAAGCTGATTGAGGCTATTAGTTATGGACAGAGTTGGCAAGCTGCAATGGCCGCTGCACAAGATGAATTTTAAATTGTAATTTATTTCTTACAGGATATTACCTCAAATGGGGTCTGGGCATTACCCGGACCTCATTTTTTTATATATAAGAGAGAGATGACTATAGATATGTCTAAGAGAGAACGAGCATTCATCCTTATTTTAAAGTAGCTAAGTAGAACTGAGAAGTGTACATACATTTAGTTGTATAATAGCCTAGAGTGTATTTAGTACGAAATTAATTTAATATTTTTAAATTAATTTTTTATTTATCGAATAAATGTTGAAATTTACAGTGTTGATTATGGTATTCTTCAAAATAGTATCAGAAATTTGAAGTTTATAGAATTATACATTGTTGTGATATAAAACTGATCATTTTATGGACAGAAGCAAAGTTGTCTTGCTACTTGAGGATAATAAATTGGAAATTATGAAAGCAAGGCGTGCATTTGATAAGTTGGGAATCACAAATCCCCTGGCTGTATGTGAAAACGGAGTCGAGGGATTAGCATGGTTGAGAGAACACGAGGTTGATCTCCCAGGTATTATTTTACTTGACCTGAATATGCCGAGAATGAATGGCCTTGAGTTTCTCAAGATTGTGAAAGAAGATGACGTATTTAGAAATATCCCCATAGTAGTACTTACCACTTCTACTGATTTAGGTGATAGGATTGATTGTTATAATAAACAAGTTGCTGGATACATGGTCAAACCACTTAAGTTTGGTGATTACCTCAATGTAATTCAGACAATAGAGACCTATTGGGAGAAAAGCGAACTTCCATACTGATTTCTCAAATTGAAAGATTGTTGATGAATATTTCAGTTTATTTACGCTTAATTATTACGAAAAATTGGATATAATTAATGATAGACTTTTCATATATTAGTGAATTATCTGGTGGAGATTCTGAGTTTGAGTTGCAGATGATGAACATATATACAGATGAAACCCCAGGAGACCTCTTAGTACTTACTGAACAATATCATAAAGGTCAGTATGAGGACCTTGTCTTGTCACTACACGCTCTCAAGTCGAAGTTGAGTATTATTGGGCTTGTGGATCTCTTTCAGTCTGCCGATATATTGGAGAAAAAGTATAAGTCTCCCATCAAGCAGCCAGAGATAAATATACAAATGGAACAATTTATAAGTGATTTAAAGTCCTCTGTAGAAGAGGTAAAACAAGAAATTAATAAGCGTCAATCCGTATGAAATGTATCATTGTTGATGATGAAAAAATGTCCCGCCTTGCCATACGAAAACTGTGTGAAAGAGTAAATTTTCTCGAAATTTGTGGAGAATTTGAAGATGCGATTCAAGCCATCAACTTCCTCGAAAACCACTCAGTAGATCTTGTTTTTCTGGATATACAATTACCTGAGCTCTCAGGGATTGATTTGGTAAAAAGTGTACCACAGTTACCTATGATTATTTTTACTACACACCATAAATCTTTTGCACTTGAAGCATTTGAGTACGATGTGGTGGACTATTTACTAAAACCTCTTACATTTCCCCGATTTCTAAAAGCGGTCCAAAAGGCTCGAAGCTTAATGGAAACCCAACCATCGTCAAGTGAAGCCAAACAAGAGATTTTTATTAAGGTGGATAGTAGATTGGTAAAGTTGGAATTAGATGAAATTCTTTGGGTTGAGGCAAAAGGTGATTATGTGCTTTTTAAAACTGACAAAAAAGGATACATCGTACATTCTACGTTAAAAAAGTTGGTGAGTAAACTACCAAAGGAAAAATTTATTAAGGTTCACCGCTCCTATATAGTAAATCTGAGCAAGATAATTGATATTGAAGATTCGACGCTTGTGATCAAAGATAAATTGATACCTATTAGTAGAACCAATAAAGATAATTTACTCAGTAAGTTAAATATGATTTGATCCAAGGCCTATTCCAGAGGGCAATCATAAATATGAAGTAGTAAAGACATCGAGTAGATACTTTTAACAATTAAAAGGGGAAGTCGACTTATAAGACCTCCCCTTTTAGGTTTTTTTTGTTTTTCAACCTTGTATTTAAGGCATGTTTAACGATCTTTTGAGATAGTCTTTTTGGGTTACAGAAAGATACTATAAAAACCACTTTTAACTTAGAATCCTTCTAGGTCCTCCAATTCATCTGTTGAGTTATCTCGTTGGATATTTTCGGTTTCGTCCTCACAGTTGAGATCTCCTCCTATTCCCAAAGGTCTTTCAAACACATCATCTGCAGGTAATCCGATTTCATGATCTGCGTACACCTTTTGCATGAAAAGTGCCCATATAGGCAATGACATATTAGCACCCTGACCATAAGAAATATTGCGAAATCTCATTCTACGATCTGAGCATCCCACCCATACTCCCGCTGCTAAATTGGGAACAATCCCTACAAACCAACCGTCTGCGTGATTTTGGGTAGTACCTGTTTTTCCTCCAATTTCATTTTGGAATTTGTATTTCCAACGTAATCTACGGGCAGTCCCTTGTGGCTCATCAACTACTCCTTTGAGTAGGTCTACCATCATGTAAGCCTTTTCTTTACTCAGAGCTACCTGTGTCTCAGAAATAAATTCTTCGATCACATTACCATGTCTATCCTCTATCCTGGTAATGACCATAGGATCAATCCTTGTTCCTAAATTTGCAAATGTTGCATAAGCATTAGTAAGTTCCATTACGCTGAGATCTGTTGTCCCTAGGCATAGAGCTGGAACTGCATCCAGTTCAGACTTGATCCCCAATCTATGCGCATATTCTACGACAAGGTTAGGATTCACAACCGTATTCATTAACTGAGCGGTAATGAGATTCGTTGAAGTAGCCAGACCTCTCCTTAAGGTCATAAGACCACCATAACTCCCATCGGAGTTTTTAGGAGACCAGGGTTCTCCTCCGGGATTTTTGAATACCACAGGTTGATTAAGGATTTTGTCGCAGGGACTTTTTCCATTATCGAGTGCTGCGGCATAAACAAACGGTTTGAATGTAGATCCCACTTGTCGTTTACCCCTAAATACGTGATCGTATTTGAAATATTGATAATCGATACCTCCTACCCATGCTTTCACATGACCATTTGTAGGATCAATGGCAATCATACCCGTCTCTAGTATTCTCGAATAAAATCTAATAGAGTCCATAGGAGTCATCACTGTATCTATATCTCCTTGCCAACTAAATATTCTCATGGATACAGGAGTATTAAATTCTTTCTCGATTTCTCCCATAGGTTTTCCAGCCAGCTTTGCAAGTCGATACCTTTCACTGCGTTTCATGAGATCCACCAGTAGCGAGGGAAATTCCCTGTAGGGATTATAGTTCTTCATTTGGGCATCGAAGACTTGTTGTAGCTCTGTCAGATGTTCTTTTACCGCTGACTCTGCATGCACCTGCATCCTCGGATTGAGTGTAGTGTACACTTGAAGACCATCGGTATATAGATTATACCCACGCTCTGCACACCAGGCATTTAACTTCTCTCTTACAAATTCTCGAAAATATGGTGCCAGGCCTTTCACATGATCTTGAGTTTGAGAAGCAAGATCAAGGGGTATAGCTTTGATACTGTCCACATCGACGTATTGGGAGTCCAGCACGCCATATTTGACCATCTGGTTGATTACGGTATTTCTTCTGTTTGTCACTCTTTCTGGATAGCGATAGGGGTTATACACTCCCTGTCCCTTCAACATACCTACGATCATGGCTGCTTCTTCAATATTCAATTCTTTCGCAGGTTTATTAAATAATCTTCGTGAAGTGGTTTCTATCCCATATGAGTTTCCATAGATGTTTACAGTATTTAGATAAGCCGTGATAATCTCATCCTTAGTAAATTGACGTTCTATAAATGCAGCAACCAGATATTCCTTGATTTTTCTGATGTACTTGTTTTGTTGGCCCACCTGCTGGCGGTACAGGTTTCTGGCTAACTGCATCGTAATGGTACTACCTCCTCGTATGTCCCTACCTTTGATCAAGTCAGCAGTAATACCGATAAAAGATTGTGGATCTACTCCTGAATGATGATAGAATCTTGCATCTTCTGTGGATATCAATGCGTCGATAACATATGGAGAGATCTCATCCAATCGGACATTCGTACGATTTTCACGAGAAAAATACGTTTGTAAGATCGTGCCATCTGCTGCAATTAACTGGGTGGATAAATCTGATTGAGGATTTTCTATATCCTGAAATGAGGGCAAATGTTGCCCGACGTAAATGATAAATCCTAGAATTGCAAAAAAAAGAATAATGGTAACCCCTAGAAATATTTTTCTGGGTAGTCCGAATTTATTTTGCTTACTAGTTGTCTCACCCTCCTCCTGAGGAGATTGAGAAGGCATATCCTTATTTTCGGGATAATCCATATTAACATATTATTTAGTGCCAGACTTGAGTAAGAAAGTCTTGCGCGAATTGATAATCATTTAAACTACCTCCTTGTACTACCTCTAGCACTCTGGAGGGATTTTCTTTGATAATTCTATATTCATGCGTAGCCATGAGAATAGCTGTACCACTTTGATTTATCTTACGTAAGATATTCATTATGTTTTGAGTAGCAATAGGATCTAGGTTTCCAGTGGGTTCATCCGCAATTAGCAGTATTGGATAATTAATCAATGCCCTTGCAATGGCAACTCTTTGTTGTTCTCCCCCGGACAATTGGTGAGGGAAGGCATGTACTTTAGCTGACATACCCACATCAACTAACACCTCTGTGACTCTTTTTTTTATGCGAGTACTTCCTTTCCAACCAGTTGCTTTCAAAGCAAAAGCGATATTGTCATAGACGTTTCTATCCGATAATAGTTGAAAATCCTGGAATACAATGCCCAGTCTTCTGCGCAGGTGAGGGACTTCTTCTTTTTTGATGCTAGATACAATATATTTTTCCACATCTACTTCTCCGCTAGTAGGAGTATTATCTGCATATATCAATTTTAAGATGGTGCTTTTTCCAACTCCAGTTGGCCCGACGATATATACAAGATCTCCTATATTTATGGAAAATGATATATTACTCAGGATGGTTCTTTCGCCATACTTAGCCGTAACATTTTTAAAAGTAATAATTTTCCGGTTGCTCATATCTCCACTTTGGTAAGTTTCCCGTACTCATTGATATCATCAATGGCAAGCTGTAATTTAGTTACAATTTCGGGGTCTTTTACCACTTTTTCCAGACGTTCCTTCCTTCCCGGTCTGAAATAGCCGATGAGCGTCAAAGCTTCGTCTCTCAACTGTATATAATCAGGGATCTTTGCTTTTCCCTTTACTTTCATCAGATAGTAAATTGGCATTTCTGAAAGTTATTGCCTAGTCGTTATATTCATTATCTAAAGGTCTGGACCTTCTTCTTTGTCTACCTTCTCGATAATCGTCATAATTAGGTGGAAGAATAATTGATAAAAGCAAATAAAGGAAAATAGAGGATCCTGAAGTAGCAAAAATACTAAGAATGAATGCAAATCTCAGGAGTGCAGACGAAACCCCAAAATATTCAGCCAATCCACCAGCTACACCGGAAAAAACGCGATTACTTCTGGAACGACGTAATTCTTTGCGGTTGTTGCTGTAGGATCTGGGTCTACGAGTGTAAGCCCTGCTTTGAGCATTAGTGTATGTATCTTGTTTGCTTTCCTTGGTTGTGGTACCTCCAGCACCTGCAGTAGCAGCTGACGCAGTGGCAGGTTTAGTCTTTCGATATACATTTAAGGCTGGAAAATTTAGCTCCTTCTCCCTGAAAACGAGTTTGAGCATTTTATAGAATCCATATCCCAATGCACCGAAGCCCGCTATCTGCATAAATACTCTCAAAAATTCAATAACATTAGGGGGAAAAAGCGTACCTGCAACCGTAATGACTAATAAGGCAATACCTGCAATCAGGGCCATAAGTCCTGCAAAGGAAAGTTTGTTATTTTGATCTTTTTCCTCAGCTTCTTCAATCTCTCTAATACGCTCTATATCATCATACATGAGCGAGGTGTCAAATTCATCCAGACCACTGGCTAAATCTCTGAATCTTTCTTTGGACATATTCTATATTAACATAATTGGTATATCTACTGGTTTTACGATAAAATATCAATAAGTTTTCGTGAAAATCAAAATGTAAGTCTCAGGAAGATAGGATCTAGTGATAATGGCTGACAATGTTCCCAGATTTGATGGACGAGTTTGTCGGGTGCAACTTCGGGGTAAGATGCAAGACTCAGGATTCGTTCTTGTTTTAGCCCATCAGGTTGTATGTGTTGCTTAAGGTCTGATAGCCTACGAAATTCTCCATGAGAATTCTTTATCACACGGTGAATTTTTTTCTCAAGATTATTAAAAAAACGTTGGGTTTTAACTTCCTGTCCTTTTACTGAACGGGGCAGAGTAGGGGAAAGGGTTTGAATATAAGACGCCAAGGCTTCAAATCCATTGCTGATATTATTTTCCAACTCAATCAAAGCGTCTGGTTTCCAAAATCTGGGTATCATCAGCTTGTTGAGCTGATCGAGTGGCAACTTCACATCTTCAAGTTCAAACCCCAGGTCATTCCATGCCTTTACTTCTTCAGGTCGAAAGAGCGTCATAGACATGCGTGGGAGTAGTAATGGAAAGTTTACCTGATAATGTTCAAACAGACCTTTGAGTTGGAGCCAATAGGAAAGTTCACCCCACCCTCCGATATATGCTAGATTGGGCAGAATGATTTCTTGATATAATGGTCTTAAGCTTACGTTGGGACTAAACAGTCCGGGTGTTTGGTGAATTGTACTTAAGAGATCAGCTTGCGTAAAGGAAATATTGGCATCCAAGACTTCGTAGTGTCCATTCCTGGCTACAATTCGATTTCTCAATTCTCCTTCAGCATAAAACAAATTAATTTCTCTTGGAGTGATCTGTGAAGAATAACCCGCCAGTTCGAGGGCTTCAGTTGTGTGAGACACCTGGTGAAAGCTTACTTGATCAGTGATTTCTTGGTTTAACACATTTTGGAAACAGGCCTTAAGCCTGTGATCATCTGCATCGAGCATTAAGATCCCATATGGGCCAAATAATTGATGTATGAAAGATCGGTAAGCTTCTGCCCATGAAGTACCCGGACTATAAGCAGCCTTGAGATTTTCTGCTAAGTGAGTAGGCAGAAGGGATGTTATTTCTTCATCTATGATATGTTGTCCTACCTTACCGCGAAAATCTCCAGGATAAGTGATCTTTTTATCATATGATAAAAAATAATGGTTGATTTCTTCATAGTCGTGATCTTCTGTATGTATCCAGAATATTGGAACAAAGTGATTGTCGGGATATATACTACTGAGGTGCTGAGCAAGTTTGATCGTATGAAGGACTTTATATGTCGTGTAAAGAGGACCTCCCAGGAATACAAGTTGATGTCCAGTAGTAATGGTGTAAGAATTGGCTTTAGCCAATTTTTCCAAAGCCTTTTCTGTTTCGGGGAATAGTTCAAGGGAAGCATACTGTTCACGAATGACCTGGGTGAGTAGTCCTCTATCAATCGATTCTTTAGACTTATCTTCTATGATCTGCTTGAAATCTGGTCGGGCAGGATCATACGAATAGAAGGGTTTCAGTGTTTCAGCAGCACAGAGATAGTCTTCTGGAATGTGCTTTTTCTCAGTTTTCAATCCTAGAATTATTAAGACGGTAAATAATTAAATCCACAATGTAAAGGATGCCAAACAGAATGATATATACCAATGTCATAAGCTCGGGTTGCCATATTAGCATTCCTCCCATCATTCCAAGTAAGGCTCCTAAATATTGAATATAGAGCAATTGTTCATTGGTAGCTTCTCTAACCATTTTCTCCAGCCTCTCCTCATCAAAATGTGACATCTGTCCTCTCAACAAGCTGGGAATATCGATCTTTTCCAGGGTTTCTGTGAGCACGCTCATGATAAACTCGGACGTTACAGATCTTTGAATGCGAATAAATGCTACCCATCTATTCATCTCATCCTCTATTTTATGTAATATATCCAAAGATATTTCTGGAATATTTTCTATAACTTTATGTATAACGGCTTCATAGTCAGCAGGATTTAGTCTTTTAAAGGTACGTAGCAGGAACTTGGGCACTCCCTCTACATTGGACTCTACTCTCTGATCAATTAAATCGAGAAATTCCTTTTTTACTTTTTGTTGATTGATATATTCTTCCAGACTATCGAAGATAATCTTTTTCAATTCAGCTCTCAGGGCTTGATCCTGCATGATTCCTGAAGTACCATCGATTAATATGTTGTTAATTCTATCGATGAGACCTGTATTTTCCAACCGCTTTCTAATCAGATCTGGATTGAGAATGTGATCATGCATACCATTAGCAAGCGCATATATAATACGATCTTTTTGTGCTGGAATAAGACCTTGTCCCCAGATAGGACGCTTATCGAGCGGACGAAACAACATTTGAATAGCCAGTCTATTGGTTCCAAAACCAATTAGTCCGCTAATGCTAACAATTTTAATGATCCCCGCCAGGCTAATTTGCTTGTTGATGAAGGGCATAAAAAACGAATAGTCAATATTCACTGAGGGGATAAAGGACACTACAAAACCCAGGCCACATAACCAGGGAAGTGATTGAAGAAACAAGATAAAGAAATGCATTACCCTGGAGCCCTTATAGTCATTGAATCTCATATCCTTCACTTCCTCTTCCGTATCATACTCGAGTATATGAGCAAAGGGATAATATTTCCTTAAATATGTTAAGATTGTATCTTTCACTGTATAAGAAGTCAGAATGATAAACGACTATTCTTATTCGACAAGAATGTACTGATTGTTTCGTCTCTCAAATGTAAATGCCATATTATATCTAAAGTAAGTCCATCTCTCACACATTTTTCCATTGTATTCAATGGTCTGAATATTCTCCCATCCGCTATCTGGTTCGCCATACATCAGATATATTTTAGCTCTGGCGGAAGACCAATCTTCTCCTTCATAAGCAAAGTTATCTAGAAATGTAAATATTTTTCCATAATAGCTCTCCATTGCTTCTTCTGTAGCAAAAGGTTGTTCGGGACTACTGGGGAATAATTTATTCCAAATTTGAAGCAAGCTATCTCGTCTTCGGTTGGGGTCAGCAATTCGTTGTAAATTTTCAATGCTCTCTTCAGGAATTATATAACCCATCATCTGAATGGAATTGTCTACATCAGCAAATATTCTTGCCTTTGTATTCCCTTTAAGTATAAAATTCGTTGAATTGTTTACAGATTCTTCTCCAGTGACATTTATGAGTATTCGGTAATTGCCTAATTCTAAAGTCCTTAAATCAAAAGAACCAGTGAAAATAGCTCTACCTGCCTCTACATTTAATATCTCATCTTTTTTTTGTAGAGAAATAAATTTTATAGATTGGGGTTGATCATGTGCTTGATTCGTGTATAGTATAGCTTCTGCTGGAATCTGAGTATATCCTGGTGCATAAATTTCTAAATAGAAATTAATAGTGTTTTGAGATGTATCAAGTGTAGGGATAGGTTGGAGCAAGGGAGAAAGGTTAATAAAATTATCAGCTGATCTGTAGGCGAGGAATATATCAGAAATGGAAAGACGATCGGGCTGATATCTACATTGATACGTGATGGGAATATTGGTGGCAGCTTGATTTTCCAGGTCGACGATATCGATATCTACTTCATATTCATGCTGTGGTAAATCAAATTTATACGTGTATAATCTGGGTAGATAGGTAGTAATATAAAATTCCTTGGTATGAACTACACGATGATTCATGGGATAACGGAAAGAAATTTCGATTTTAAATTCTCTGGTAAATGTATCTAGCGGTTGATGATTAAGAAAAAGTAAGGTATTGTAAGATCCGTCATAGATACTCTTCAACGTAGCTTCCCACTGAGAGAAAACATTGTGGGAGCAAAGTAAAAAAATAGATATGAATAATAAGCGATACATAAGCCTTTAACATTTAGGCCAATTCTCCGATCAGATCGTATTCCATGGCATCACTGATCAACACAGGGTAAAACTCACCGATCTCAAGGTGATCATTATAGATCATAACTTCATTATCCACTTCAGGAGAATCTTGTTCCGTTCTACCTACAAAATATCCTTCTTCCTTTCTATCTACAAGTGTTAATACTATTTTTCCTACTTTTTCTCGGTTTTTTTGTAAAGAGATTTCCTGTTGAATCTCCATAATTTCATTTTGACGCTGGACTTTAATTTCTTCGGGAACTTCATCGTCCAGCTTTTTACCTGCATAGGTGCCCTCCTCGTGTGAGTAGGTAAATACTCCTAATCGATCGAAACGGGTCATTTTGACAAATTCAAGCAATTGTTCGTGGTCTTCTTCGGTTTCACCGGGATGGCCAGTCAATAGGGTAGTTCTAAGGGTGATTTGTGGAACTTCATCACGTATGTTTTGAATAAGATCTATCGTGCGCTGTCGATTAATCCCTCTTCGCATCTTTTGAAGTACACGATCTGATATGTGTTGCAACGGGATATCCAGATAATTACAGATATTTGAATGATCGCGCATAATGGGCAATATATCCAGGGGGAACCCCGAAGGATATGCGTAATGTAGCCTGATCCATTGTAGACCCTCAATATCTGCAAGTTGTTTCAAAAGATCCCCTAAACGTCTTTTTCCGTATATATCAATCCCATAATAAGTAAGATCCTGAGCGATAAGCATTAGCTCTTTCACTCCTCTTTGCACGAGAAAATTGGCCTCTTCAATTAATTGTTCTATGGTACGGGACCTATGTTTCCCTCGCATAAGGGGTATCGCGCAGAAGCTACATGGTCTATTACACCCCTCAGCGATCTTTAAGTAGGCATAGTGAGCGTCTGTAACTGTCTTACGTTCTCCAACTAACTCCTGCTTATAATTAGCACCCAAAAATTGTAATAAGTTTGGTAAATCCTGAGTACCATAGTAGGCATCGACCTCTGGAATTTCCTTTTGTAATTCTTCTTTATAGCGCTGTGACAAGCATCCTGTAACGATTAACTGATCTATATCTCCTTCAGTCTTCTTGTCAGTATAGGCAAGGATAGTATTAATTGATTCCTCCTTTGCGTTATCAATAAACCCACAGGTATTGACAATAACAGTTCGGGCATCACTCTCGGTCTCTTCGTGAACAGCTTCGATTCCATTGTGCTGCAATTGCCCCATTAAGACCTCCGAATCAACCAGATTCTTGGAACATCCTAATGTAATGATATTGATTTTTTCTGCTGTGCGCCGATTCGTTTTTCCTGGATTTGTATGCATATCCCCTCTAAATAATCCTGCAAATATCTGTAATTTGTATGCTTATCCCAAATGGATCTAAGAAAAACGCAAAGTCCCGAGAATTGTTAGACTACATTTAATCTCGCGATGATCATGAAGATAAGCATCATGAGTATGATAAATGAAAATGCACCGAGTAATAATTTATAGCTGAGTTTCATGATATATACAGTTGAGTGAAGTAAAATAAATGAAAACGTTTACCAAATTTGTACTAAAAAGTAAATAATATAACTATTAACCATAAACATAACCTTAGCTCTCAACACCTTGGGTAGCATGATAGTATAATCTGAGATCATCAAATTCCAGGTTCAATAATTGCATAGTCTTGAATACCTGGGGAAGGTAGTGATTGACAAAGTCATCTTTTTTAAGTTTTCGTGCGCGAGCAAAGGCATCCTCTGATACAAAAAAGCCTATGCCTCGTTTATTGTAAATGATATCCTGTTCCTGAAGATAATTATATGTTCTGGTAATCGTATTGGGGTTGACGGCAATTGTTTCTGCCATTTCTCTGATCGAGGGAATTCGATCTCCCGGCTTCCATACTACCGCAAGTATTTGTTCGATAATGTAATCGGCTATCTGCATGTAAATGGCTTGTTTCTTTTCAAAATCCATATTATACCGTTCTTTCTTTAAGATGAAAATAGGTTACTAACCATAGGTATGGAGCAACTAACCATAGAAATATATTTGTAGGAATTTTTTGCAGGGTCCCATTTTGCATCATTTTTTCGAAAGAAGCATTGAACTCAGGAGGTGTGCTTCTGAACGAAAAGCCTTCGAAATATTCCCAAAAGATCACTCTTAGGAATAAAAATCCTATTACCACAAGCGAAAAACCTACTCCCATAAGACTAACTACCGTTTTAGGAAATACATATTTGTTGAAGATCACTGCTCCTAAGAGGAAAAATGCATTCAAGACCCAGTAGGTTCGAACTTCGCGTTGAAATGAAGCAAAATCAAAGGGCTGGAAATATGATATGGTTAATTCTATAAAGATACTCGATATAAAATAAGATAACCAAGAAAGAACGATCATACTAAACCACGTCAGCAATGTATAGCCTATGGAAGTAAGAAACCATATCGATGCGAGTTTTTCAAAAGTAGAAGCAGGAAGCATCAGATAACTCAGTCTACTGGATGAATTGCGCAATTCTTTAAAAGCTAGACTGGATACTATGACTCCCCCAATCACTAGCGTATTGACAAAGTACCCTCTAAATAAATCTAAACCTCCCGGTTGAGTGAAATGATCACCATCTACAAACGTGGCGATTAACAATATACCTAATAATGCACCGAAAGAAATGAGTGTAGGTTTAATAATCATGTTTACATCTCGTTTCAGAACGAGAAAAAACCTTGGTAAATGGAAATATGGATTAGCTTTCATGTTGTACAGTTTTTAAGAAGATGGAAGATATTTTCTCAGTTTCTGAAATGACGGCATTGAAAAGAACCTCTATATCGATGTCGGACTCTTCGCCCAGATAATTTTCATTTACACACATAAATCCACCAATCCCTCTCTCAGCATATATGACATTTTCAGGTTCTGTTTGGAGAAATTCCATTTGGAAGTGTAACCTCTTATTAATATTCTCAAGGTATTCATTGAAGATAATTTTACCCTGCTCCACTATGATGATGGGATCTATCAGCGTTCCGAGATCTCTTACCTGGTGAGTAGAAATAATAAATATACGTTCAGGGGTGATGGCAGAAGCCAATACTTTGCGAAACTGCCCTTTGGAAGGGATATCCAGCCCATTGGTAGGCTCATCTAATATTAGAATGCGACTATTGGTAGCCAGACCAAAACTCAACAAAATCTTTTTCTTCTGTCCATAAGACAGTTTGTGTAGTTTAAGATCTTGGGTCAGATCAAATTCTTTCAAATAGGATAAAAATTCATCATAATTGAAACGAGGATAAAAAGGTGCGTGCAATTCGAGATATTTTCCTACAGATAAGGAAGGGACATATAAGTCTTCTTCAATGAAATATACATCCTTAAGAAAGTCGGGATGTCTCTGTCTGGGCTTGTAGCCCATAACCCCAACTTCCCCTTCTCTGGGAAATAATAGTCCAGACATGATTTTCATAAGTGTGGTCTTACCAGCACCATTTCTTCCCAACAGTCCGTAAATATTTCCGGCTGGGATGTCGAGGTCCAACCCATTGAATAGCAGTTGCTTGTTGTTATAGCTAAATGTTACATTATTCAGGTGGATCATAGTGTTATGTTGTAGTGGTGTTCTATATTACTAGTACACTACAACAATAATAAATATGTTTGTATTAGTCAATAGGAGAGGAAATTTTTTATAATATTGGCAGAAAGATGGTATTTGTTAGACCTGAATTTTACTATGAGGAATTTGCTACATACGCGTGCCATTGTTTTTGACGCTTATGGTACATTACTTAATGTGGGTTCTTTATCGGAAAAGCTCACACAACATTTTGGTACTACAGCAGCCCAGATAGGGCCGGTATGGCGAGCCAAACAATTAGAGTATACCTGGCTTAGGGCATTAATGAATAGATATAAGCCTTTTTCAGGAGTAACGGCTGATGCCTTACGATATGCATGTATCCAGCAAAAGGTTGAGTTGGATGAAGCGGTACTCGATGAGTTAGTGGGAGCTTATTATGAATTGGTAGCCTTTGAAGAAGTGTATGCTGTCTTGGAGAGACTAAAACGTAAGTACCAGTTAGCTGTTTTATCTAATGCGAATATGAGTATGCTTTCTCAGGCCTTTGACAAAAACCATCTAACCGAATTAATGGATGGAATGTATAGCGTAGAAGCTGTTCAGACCTTTAAACCACATCCGGATGTGTATCGATTAGCTGTTGAAGGATTATCCCTGCTAAAGAATGAGATTGCTTTTGTTTCAACAAATACATGGGATGTAGCCGGAGCAGAGTCCTTTGGTTTTCATACGATATGGTTAAACAGGTTTGATAAGACAAGGGAGTTCCTGGGGAACACTCAAGACGTCACCATCCACTCACTACAAGAATTGATATAACTCTCATGGCAAAGCGCTGTTGTTGTAATATAGGTTATAGAAATTTGTACATCGTGAGGTAAGACATGAATATATTTACAATTTTATGAACGTAACAAAGACACAGTATTTCATCATTTGCATATTTACAGGAATGATGTTGTTCCATATAGCGAATGCACAGGAACTCACAACTGATTCCTCAGAAGTTTATGAAATCTCTCCTGTAGAACTTACTGCTTCACGCTGGAAAGAACTCAATACGCGTTCTCATCTTGCGATAAGTAGTATTTCGAAGGACAAAATACAACGAGGACAACAGCAATTATCCTTTAATGAGTCATTAAATTATATTCCTGGACTATTTGCATTAAATCCAGGAAATTTCGCACAGGATTTACGCGTTTCTATTAGGGGATTTGGAGCCAGGGCTGCATTTGGAATCAGGGGAATTAAATTATTGGTAGATGGTATTCCAGAAACGACACCTGATGGACAGGCACAAGTAGATAATTTGGATATTGGTTTGGCAGAAAGGGTAGAGGTCGTGAGAGGACCTGCATCGGGATTATATGGAAACGCTTCAGGGGGGGTGATTAGTGTTACAACTGAAGAGCCAACTGAAGACCCTTTTACAGAGCTCAGGCTATCATGGGGGTCTTTTGGTTTCCAGCGTTACCAGCTAAAAACTGGCCAACAGTTGGATAAGTTCAGCTATATCGTTCATGGTTCTTATACTGCTAGCAACGGATACCGTGAGCATAGTGAAATGGAAAACTATCTGTTTAACGGTAAGTTTGGATATCAATTTGACTCACTATCTACCCTCACGCTCTTACTCAATTATGTAGATAGTCCGCTTTCCAATGATCCGGGAGGGATTAATCTAGATGATGTAAATGAAGATCGCAGACAGGCGAGGCTTCGAAATGTAGTATTCGACGGGGGAGAAGAACTCACTCAGGGTAAGGTAGGACTCGTGTATAATAGAGATATTCATCCTCAACACAGCATTCAAATTAAGCTGTATCATATATTTCGAGATTTTGCCAATAGGCTTCCCTTTGAATCTGGTGGAATTGTCCAATTTGACAGGAGTTTTACAGGTGGTGGAGCTTGGTATCAGTATACGGGTAATTTTCTTTCTGTCCCCTATCGCCTATTAAGTGGTGTTGATATTGAATGGCAAGGAGATGATAGAGCGCGTTTTAATAACCTCGAAGGCGAAACCGGAGAGAGGGTATTTGACCAAAAGGAGATTTTTCAAAATATAGGTGTATTTGTAAAACAGCAATGGGATCTCACTCAATTTTTTAGTCTATCTGCCAATCTGCGGTTTGACAATATTCGAATAGAGGCTGAAGATTCATTCTTATCGGATGGGGATGATTCTGGTACTCAGGATCTTCAAGCGATTAGCCCAATGGCAGGTATTGTTTATAGTCCCAGAGAGGAATTAAGTATATATGCGAATGTTGCGACGAGCTTTGAAACTCCTACGTTAAGCGAACTTTCGAATAACCCCACAGGTGGGGGAGGATTCAATGATGATCTCGAACCACAACGTGCCAATAACTATGAAATAGGAGTTAAGGGTATCATCAACGCAACATTTGCCTATGAGTTGGCCTTATTTCACATCAACGTAAATGATGAATTGGTACCCTTTGAATTAGAAGCATTCCCTGGGAGAAACTTTTTTCGCAATGCCGGAGAGTCCAGAAGAAATGGCTTGGAATTACTATTGAATTATAGAATAAAACCTGGGCTGACTACTTATCTCACATATACATTTTCGGACTTTGTATATACTGATTATGAAACTACAGAAGGTAATTTCGCAGATAATCGACTACCTGGAATTCCTAAACATATGCTTTTCAGTGAGATCAGGTATCAAAAGAATGAAGGGTGGTATGGATTAATTCAAATGAGATACAATAGTCCATTGTATGCAGATGATGCCAACGAAACGCTGGATAGTGGTTATATAGTAGCCAATGTTCGTACAGGATTTTTGAAAAAGCTAAACACAATAATATTAGAGCCTTTTTTGGGAATCAATAATATTACGGACAGTCAGTATACCGCCAATATACGGATCAATGCATTCGGTGGGAGGTATTATGAGCCAGCGGAAGGGATCAGCATTTTTGGAGGTTTGAGGGTTCGATGGGGAAAGTGATTATTTATAGCGACAATATTAATTAAAACATTGCATCAGTTCTTATATAGAATAATTCTAAATAGAAAATTCTACTACGTAAATCATGTTGAAAATGGTTATATTAAATTTAACCAATTTGTGTTAGCACTTGGGCCTCACAAATAATGTATAATTTTTTCAACAAAGGACAATCGTATGCACCTGGACGGTACACACCTACTATACGCACCCAGACAAAAAGTATGGGATATACTACTAGATTCTCAAACTTTAGCCAAAGTTACCCCTGGTATCACTCGATTAGAGGAAATAGGAGAAGAAACATATAAAGCTATTGCCGAGATTAAGATGGGTCCTGTAAATGGATCATTTTCGGGTCAAATGGAGGTTACAGATAAACAGGAGCCCGATAGCTTTGTATTAAAAATGAAACAAAATAGTAAAATCGGTAATGTACAGGCTAAAGGGAAAATTGAATTAAAAGCGTTGGATGAAAATAAGACTGAAGTAGTATTTTCCGGGGATGCTCAACTATCGGGATTATTAGCGCGAACAGGACAGCGCGTATTAAGCGGAGTAGCCAGGACACTTACCCAACAATTTTTTTCGGCATTAGAGAAAGAACTAGACTCAACTCGTAAAAAGGAAGCATCATAGTTGATGCAAGGATAAAATATAGTTATTTCAATATAAAGGACACTACTAACATTTTTGAATATGAAAATACCAATTCATGTCAATGTGAACGGTGTGGCATATAGCCGCGAGGTAGACTCAAGACAGCTACTCGTTCACTTTTTAAGAGATCAATTGCAGTTGACGGGCACCCATGTAGGTTGCGATACAAGCAGTTGTGGAGCTTGCGTAGTTATGGTAGATGGTAAAGCCGTTAAAGCCTGTAACATGCTGGCTGCACAAGTTGACGATACGGAAGTATTGACGATAGAGGGATTAGCACCCAAAGACAATGGTCATCTTCACCCCTTACAGGAGGGATTTAAGGAAGAACATGGGCTGCAATGCGGATTTTGTACACCGGGTATGATCATGTCTGCGCTAGATTTACTACAAAAGAATGAAGACCCAAGTGAAAAAGACATTCGTCATGCACTAGAGGGGAATTTTTGCAGGTGTACAGGTTATCATAATATTGTCAAGGCAGTTCAATATGCCGCAGAAAAAATGAAAAAGGAGGTTTCACATGGCTAGTTTTATAGGAAAACCCGTAAAGCGTATAGAAGATAAACGCTTTATCACCGGACAAGGAAGATATACGGATGATATCACACTTCCGTTCATGACCTATGCATATATCGTTCGAAGTCCCTACGCACATGCAAAAATAAATAGTATTGACACATCGCAGGCAGCATCAATGCAAGGTGTGGTGAAGATATTTACGGGAAAGGATATTGCAGATTCGGGTATCAATGGAGTACCTACAGGATGGCAGGTGAATTTTAAGAATGGTGAAACTATGAGAGAACCCGCACATCCCTTACTTATTTCAGATAAGGTAAGACACATGGGAGATGCCGTTGCAGTCGTCATTGCAGAATCACGAGAGATTGCACGTGATGCTGCTGATTTGGTAGAGGTTGACTATGATGTATTGGATGCTGTAGTTGATTTGCAGAAAGCATTGGCACCAGATGCCCCTCTGGTACACGACGAATATCCTGACAACAGGGCATATGATTGGGAAATTGGTGATAAAGCCAAGACCGATGAAGCAATGTCTAAAGCTGCACATATTACTAAGCTTGAATTTGTTAACCAGCGTATGATCCCAAATGCGATTGAACCAAGATCTGCTATCGGTCATTATGAAACTGCATATGATAGATATACATTGTATACTACTACACAAAATCCACATTTGACTCGACTGTTAATGGCTGCATTTGTGTTGGGAATACCCGAGCATAAGGTACACGTCATCTCAAAAGATGTTGGAGGGGGATTTGGGAGTAAAATTTGTCATTATACGGAAGAAGCCTTAGTCACATGGGCCTCTAAGCAGATAAGTCGCCCTGTAAAATGGACGGCTGAAAGAAGTGAAAGCTTTATGACAGATGCACAGGGTAGGGACCATTATACCCAGGGGGAAATGGGATTTGATGCTGAAGGAAATATTGTAGGGTTACGTGTAAATACGCTTGCCAACATGGGAGCTTATCTTTCTACGTTTGCGCCTGCTGTACCTACCTACCTTCATGGAACATTGTTTCAAGGAGTATATACTACGCCAGCAATCCACTTAGATGTAACAGCTGTATTTACTCATTCAACAGTAGTTGATGCTTACAGGGGAGCAGGAAGACCAGAAGCTACCTATCTCATCGAACGATTGATAGACACTGCAGCACATGAGATGAATATGGACCCAGCTGAGTTGCGTTTGAAAAACCTAATCCCTCCCTTTGACGGAGTCGATCATCCAGGATATCAAACACAGGTAGCACTGCAATATGATAGTGGAAATTATGAAGGCGTACTTCGACGTGCATTGGAAATGGTTGATTATGAGTCATTCCGTGAAGAACAGGCTCAAGCAAGAGAA
The DNA here is from genome assembly GCA_964652565.1 of uncultured Bacteroidia bacterium. Classification (GTDB taxonomy): domain Bacteria; phylum Bacteroidota; class Bacteroidia; order J057; family J057; genus JBCCTX01. The sequence continues at coordinate 6,093 of CAZZEC010000069.1, read as the reverse complement.
GAAGGGCGCCTCTTAGGTATCGGTATATCAACCTATATCGAGGCTTGTGGAATTGCACCCTCCGCAGTTGTGGGTTCGCTAGGTGCAAGAGCTGGATTATACGAATCCGCTCATGTTCGCGTACAGCCTACTGGAAAAGTAAGTGTATATACAGGCGCACATTCTCATGGACAAGGTCATGAGACTACCTTTGCGCAAGTAGTTGCTGATAAATTCGGTATACCTATCGAAGATGTAGAGATCGTACACGGCGATACCGAGTCGGTCGCATTTGGAATGGGAACGTATGGTTCAAGAAGTTTAGCAGTAGGAGGTAGTGCCATTATGAAGAGTATCGAAAAAGTCATTGAAAAGGGAGCCAAAATCGCAGCACACAAGCTGGAAGCAAATGTGGACGATGTAGAATTTACCGAAGGTAAGTGGACTGTAAAAGGAACAGATAAATCTATCGGTTTTGGGGACGTTGCCCTCACAGCTTATGTTCCTCATGACTATCCCAGTGGTTTAGAACCAGGAATGGATTTTTCCAGCTTTTACGACCCTACTAATTTCACCTATCCCTTTGGGGCACATATTTGTGTGGTGGAAGTAGATCCAGATACTGGTAAAGTCGAGGTTAAGAGATTTGTTGCATGTGATGATGTGGGGAATGTGATTAATCCGATGATTGTGGACGGTCAAATTCATGGAGGTGTTACCCAGGGAATTGGTCAGGCCTTGCTGGAGGGAGCTGTGTACGATGAAACGGGCCAACTGATAAATGGATCATATCTGGATTATACCATGCCCAGGGCAGATGATCTTCCCATGTTTGAAGTAGATCGAACGGTAACTCCCTGTCCTCATAATCCTTTGGGAGTGAAAGGTGCAGGAGAAGCTGGTACTATTGGATCTACGCCTGCAGTAGTAAATGCGGTTATTGATGCGTTATCGCCATATGGAGTGAAAGATATTCAAATGCCTTTGACGCCAGAGCGAGTGTGGAAAGCGATGAAGGGGGAGAGAGTTTGACTGACGACGGACGACAGACGACGGACGACAGACGACGGACGACAGACCACGGACGACGGACGACTGACGATGGACCACGGACCACAGATGACGGACTACGGACCACAGGAATTAGATGAATTTAAGGACTAGTTAATGGATTTAACTTAATTTTTACGATCGATGATTTCAGAAAAATTTGAATATCAAAGAGCTTCATCCGTCGATGAGGCGATACAACTACTTGCTGCTAACAGTGGCGGGGCTAAAATACTTGCTGGAGGCCACAGCTTGCTTCCAGCCATGAAACTGAGACTAAATAGTCCAGACAAACTCATAGATATAAGCAGAATTAGTGAACTAAGATATATTCGTCAAGATGGGAATATGCTTGCCATTGGGGCAGCTACCACGCATGGAGATATCGAACACTCGGAGATGATTCGAGAAGCGATGCCCATGCTGGCTGAAGCTGCGGGGTTGATAGGGGATCCTGCAGTACGAAATAAGGGGACCATCGCAGGCAGTTTGGCTCATGCAGACCCGGCAGCAGATTGGCCGGCCTGTATGCTTGCTGCTAATGCAGTGATTGTGCTTAGAGGAGCTAACGGGGAGCGAGAAGTTTCTGCAGAAGATTTTTTCCAGGGCTTTTTCATGACTGCGCTAAACGAAGATGAACTAATTACTGAAATTAAGATACCCTTACATCCTGAAGGAACAGGTAAACTTGTCTCAGCTTATCAGAAATTTATGCAGCCCGCTTCTCGTTTTGCTATTGTAGGTTGTGCAGTAGTCATGCGTATTGATAGGGGCCCTAGCTGTACGTATGCTCGTGTAGCACTAACAGGAGTTTCTGACAAAGCTTTTCGAGACCTGGAGGTAGAGCAGGCTCTAGTTAACAATATTTTGAAAGATGATCTGATCAAAGAGGTTGCTTCCAAAGCTGCTGAAGGGGTCGATATTTTGAGTGACCACTTTGCTTCCGAAGCATACCGAAAGCATCTCGCCAAAGTATATGTCAAAAGAGCCATTCAAAGTGGAATGGATAATTTCTAACTGGCATTATGCTCAGATAATCAAACATTCATTTCGTGTGAATGATCAAATGAAATGGGCGGGTAACAGTACCCGCCTGATTTTCATGTAAAATGAATAATATGCAACATGAAGGTTACGAGTATATTGCAAATATACTGGCAGAACAGGGCTATATTACAGATCCCAGTATCGTAATGTCTGTGTTTTTGGCTAAGGAATTAAACAAACCGCTACTTATTGAAGGGCCTGCGGGGGTAGGTAAGACTGAGATTGCAAAAGCCATGGCTAAGGCGTTAGATACACATCTCATTAGATTACAATGCTACGAAGGCTTGGATGCATATCATGCATTATATGAATGGAATTATCAAAGACAGTTATTGCATCTCAAACTGCTGGAAGGAGAGCAACTTTCAGTAGAACAAAAAGAAAGATCTATTTTCAGCGATGATTTCTTGTTGAAACGACCCCTTTTACAGGCAATTACCCATGAAAATCGTTCACCAGTATTACTTATTGATGAATTAGATCGCGCGGAAGAAGAGTTTGAGAGTTTTTTGTTGGAAGTGTTGTCAGATTGGCAAATTACCATCCCCGAAATAGGTACAATCAGTGCTAAATATATACCCTATGTAGTAGTTACAAGTAATAGAGTTCGAGAACTATCAGAAGCTTTGAGAAGAAGGTGTTTGTATCTTTGGATCGATTACCCAGACTACGAAAAAGAATTAGCTATAGTCAAGCAAAAGGTCCCAAATATTGACCAGTTGCTCGCTGAGCAAATATGTACCTTCATGCAGAAAGTAAGAGTATTGAGACTTCAAAAGGTTCCCGGGATCGCAGAAACGTTGGACTGGGCTACGGCTTTATCTTCTTTGCATTATTCTCACCTCGATGAACAGTTGGTAGAAAATACACTGGGTGTGATTCTAAAAGACTGGCAGGATATACGTCAGACTCAATTATCACTCTCTGAACTGATGAAGGAGATGGGCGTGATCTCCAAGGTAGATTAGCATGGATTTCATTCAAAGACGGACAGAACTAAGCCAAAATATCCTGGGATTGTGCCGGTACCTGCGCGCAAAAGGTATGAAGATTAGTCCACTTGATGTTGAGGAAGGATTAAGAGGACTTACATTTATTCGTTTTGCTTCTCCCCAGGAAGTACGCTGGGTATTGAGATCCATTCTAGCTAAATCGTACAATGAACAACAGTTATTTGATCTACATTACGATGAGTATTGGAAGCAATTGGATAGGGCAGTGGATAGTAAAATTAAGGAAGATGAATCCGTTACAACCCAGCATGGTACTAAAGATACACCTCCATCTCTTCAATCTTTAAAGTCATGGCTATACGGGAATAATGAGGTACAAGAAGAGGAAATAGCTTCATACAGTGCAACTACGGTAGTCACACAAAAAGATTTTAGCGCATTTACTGAGGATGAAAGGGAAGAAGTGATGCGATGGATTGAAATAATGGCACAAAAACTCGCTCATCAGAAACAGAGAAGATATAAAAAAAGTACGCAAGGGAAATTTGATATGAGGCATACAGTGAGAGCCAATTTGAGAAGAGGAGGAGAGTGGATACATCTTTTGTATAAACAGAGGAAACAGCGAAGATTAAAACTGGTGTTGATTTGTGATGTGAGTAAATCCATGGATATTTACAGCAGGTTCTTTGTACAATTTTTATACGGATTCCAGCAAATTTCCCACCAAATTGAGACATTTGTGTTCAGTACTCATTTACATAGAATAACAGAACAATTGCATATTAATAATTTTCAGGAAGCTTGGGCTAAGGTTTCGGAACGAGTTCCTGATTGGTCGGGTGGTACACGTATCGGCGCGTCATTACAGACCTTTACGCAAGAATATCGAGGACTGTTAAATAGACGTAGTGTCGTATTGATCATGAGTGATGGATGGGATACTGGCGATATGGATGTATTGGAAGAAAGTATGGAAGAAATACAACGACATGTATTGAAAGTAATATGGTTGAATCCACTAGCTGGTAACCCCAATTTTCAGCCTAGTGTACTAGGTATGCAGACAGCCATGCCTTACATTGATATTTTCACTTCGGCACATAATCTGGAAAGTTTACAGAAGGTTGTGGAAATGATCGATTGATAAGTAGCTTCCATATTACAGGGAAATTTGAAGTAATTATTTATAAGAGAGATTTCTCTTTCTGCTATTTTGAACCCACACTAAATCCCTCCCTTTCAATGGAGGGACTTAACAAACGAAAATATGAAATTATTATTTAGCTTTAAGAAAGGAATTCTTCTTTATTAACCCTTTCTCCCTTCCATTTTCAAGGGAAGGGTTGGGGATGGGTTCAAAAATAGAAACTTAACATTAGATCGTGAACCGATATATATCATTACTCTCCTGTGAAGGTTGTAGGGGCGGTAGAGAACAGAACATATAATAGTCTATCCATGTTGTATGAGTGTACCTGTTAAACTCGCTCATGAAGCAATTACAATTTGGATTTACTACATGCTTCATCTATAAAAGTCTTAGGATATGCTATCATAATCATGAGTATCAGTTTTTTTTATCTTGTCTATGATTAGTACTACTTTTACAGGTTAAGTTTACAACCCTTTGATGAATCCCGATGGATGCTTGCTAAACATGATGTAATTTCAATGAATGAGTTTTCAACTTCGCTGTATGGGGTTCAGGTTTTAAGGTTGTAAAGTAGTAATAGGTAGATACATGGATATTCACATTGTAAAATGAACAAGTAATTATCATCAATGGACATCAAGAAGTTTAATATTGAAGCGATAAGGAAGGACTTTCCATTGATTTCACAACCTAATGAAGAAGGCAGATATTGGGTATTTCTCGATAATGCAGCTACTACACAGAAACCGCGCATTGTCATTGATAAAGTAGAGACTTTTTATCGATCACAGAATGCAAATATCCATCGTGGAGTGTATGATCTGGCTCAAGTTGCTACGGATGAATATGAACTAGCGAGAGAAAAAGTTCGTGTTTTTATTGGTGCGAAATCTACTGAGGAAATCATTTTTGTCAGTGGGGCCACAGAGGGGATAAATCTGGTAACCCAAACATATGGTAGGCAGCATGTACAGCCAGGGGATAATATAGTCATTTCACATATGGAGCATCATGCTAATTTTGTTCCCTGGCAACAGCTTTGTAAACAATTACAAGCAGAATTACGCATTATTCCTGTTACTGATTCAGGAGATTTAGATCTGGAAGCACTACCCAAGCTATTGGATCATAGGACCCGGTTATTGTCAGTAAATCATGTATCAAATACATTGGGTACGATCAATCCTATTTCGGGTATAATTGATCTGGCACATGAACTTAATATACCTGTATTGATTGATGCAGCCCAAAGTGTATCTCACATTCCCATAGATGTACAAACATTGGATGTGGATTTTATGGTATTTTCGGGCCATAAAATGTTTGGCCCTACAGGAATAGGAGTCTTATATGGAAAAAAGGAATTATTGGAATTCATGGAACCCTATCAATTGGGAGGGGAGATGATTCGCATGGTATCGATCGATGATACAATATTCAATCGACTGCCTTACAAATTTGAGGCAGGCACTCCTAACATTGCTGGTGCTATTGGTTTGGGGGCTGCTATAGATTATATGAACAACATAGGACTGGAAGAGATGAAAGATCACATCCATCATCTGTTGATATACGCGACTGAGAGATTGTATGATGTAAACGGATTGTCAATTATTGGAAAGTCTTCGAATAAAACGGGGGTAATTTCCTTCTTGATAGATGGAGTACACCCACACGATATTGGAACGATAGTCAATGATATGGGAGTTGCTATTCGCACAGGACATCATTGTACGATGCCTCTTATGCAGCGATACCAAATCCCTGGTACTGCCAGAGCCTCCTTTTCCATCTATAACACGTTTGATGAAATTGACCAATTAGTAAACGCACTTCGTCATGTCAAAAAGATTTTCGTATGAATCGCAATGCCTCTGGATTATATCATCCTGTTATTCTTCAACACAA
>CAZZEC010000068.1:4350-28899 GCA_964652565.1 uncultured Bacteroidia bacterium | reverse complement strand
GAATTAGCCCAACTCAATCAGGTAAAGAACAAAATATTTTCTGTTATTTCTCATGATCTTAAGGGCCCTATTGATGCACTATATCAGTTGATGGCCCATTATCAATCTACTCAGGACAACAAAAAGTTTAATCCAGACATCTATAATTATCTCTACGAAAAAGTAGGGCAAACTACCAACTTGCTACAAAATCTACTTTTATGGGCCAAACAGCAATTAAAAGGAGAATACTATCAAAAACTGAACTTAAATATTAAAGAAGAAGTGTTATGTGTAGTTGAACTTTATGATTACCCTTTAAAGAATAAAAAAATTGAATTACAGTTAGATATAGACCCAGGATTAAGTATCGTCAGCGACCCACAGAGATTTAGGCATATTTTCCAAAACCTACTCTCAAATGCTATCAAGTACTCAATCAAAGGCGATATCATATATATTAAAGCCTACAAGCAAGGGGAATTCTTACACATGGAGATACAGGATATGGGGATAGGAATTCCCAAACCACAACTTGAACGTATATTTAGTTTGGATACCTACAGTAGACCAGGAACAGATATGGAGACAGGAACTGGATTGGGGCTAGTACTGAGTAAAGAATATATAGAACAATTAGGTGGAGAACTTGGTGTGAAAAGTGAGGAAAATATGGGAAGCAATTTTTACTTCACTTTACCCATCCATTAAAAAATATCCATAACCAAACGAACATAGTCTATAAATGACAAATTATTTAATGACAAAATATTCTTTTATAAATATAGCACATTAACAATATCCTGAGTATACGCCCCTTCAACCCTATATATGTGAACTATCATACACTCATTCATACACTAGCGCCACTCTACAAACGATTAGTTATCAGTACCTTATTTCTCTGTATGTCTACTTTAGTTACACAAAGTCAGACCATTTCTCCAAATACGTATAGAGATTCGATTCTTACTACGAAAGATACACTTAGATCCATATTCCTGAATGTAACACTCGGAAAATACTACTATGGTAGGATTCCCGATTCATCCATACATTTCCGAGATAAAGCCCTTCAAATGGGCGAGCTGTATAATTCCCATTCATCAAAGGAGTATCCAGATAGTGTATTTAGATATTTATCAAATGCCCATTTAGTTAGATCCTATCTGCATATTCTCAAAGGAGAAACAAATGAAGCTATTTCATCTGCGCTGAGAAGTATAGAAGGTAACAAAATGATTAATGATACGTCCTCTCTCATTGGTGGATTGAGTGCACTAGGGTATATATATTTTTATACTGATAATGAGTACGTATGGCTACAACTTAAGAATTCTGGGACAAATATACTCAGGACTTTAAAAATATGATTCAGCTAATCAGATACTTCATCTTGCATTGCAAGTTCTGGAGCAACAGGACATGCAACTATATCACTTAAATCTCTATCCTGCATTGGCAAATAACTATCTGAAACTAAATCAGTTAGGTTCTGCTCTTTTATATGCATATAAAGGTCTTGAATACGCTAAAAAAGACCAAGCAAGAGCTTATATTTCATCTGCTTCCACGCTAATTAGTACAATATATCAACAAATGAATGAAATCTCACTAGCAATTAAATATGCAAAAGAAGGATTAACGATAGCAGAAACAATACAAAGATGGGACCATGCATACAATGCTAGTGAACAACTGAGTACGTTATATAGTGATCAAGGGAACTATTACGAAGCATTTCAATACATGACTAAGTACACTCAGTATAAAGATAGTGTTATTGATGAAAAGAAAATCCGAGAGATTGAACAGATTAAGTATAGATATCAAATTTCAGAAGCAGAAACCCGTAATAAATTACTTATCGCCCAACAGGAAAAACAAGAAGCAAATTTGGCAGTTCAAGAGGGGATTATTTTGCGACAACGCATTGCGGGTATTGGGGTATTGGTTATCATAAGTTTGCTCTGCATGTTCTCTTTGATCTTTTATCGTTCCTACCGAAAGCAACAAAAAATCAACCAACAACTGGAGCAATTAAATCAAGTCAAAAATAAAATTTTTTCCGTCATTTCACATGATTTAAGAGGGCCAGTAGATACACTTTACCAAATTTTAACGATTCACAAATCAAGAGGACAATTCCGGGAATCATTGGGTCGTGAATATGAATACCTATATGACAAGGTAGGTCAAACCACAACACTCTTACAAAATCTCTTAAAATGGGCTAAACAGCAATTAAATGGCGATGATATCGAACACCAACATATTCAATTACATTCAGAAATACTCAATATCATTGATTTGTTTGATGTTCAAATCAATACCAAAAACCTTTCTATTATAGTTGAAGTAAGTCCTTCTCTTGTAGTTTATAATAATATACATGGATTTAGACATGTCTTACAAAATCTTCTATCCAACGCAATTAAATTTTCAGAACCCTACGGTTCAATTGACATAACTGCACGTGATCATTCTGACCACATTCAACTATCGGTTTCAGATTCTGGTATTGGAATTCCTCTAGAAAGACATGCTCAGATTTTTCAACTAAATACATATAGCCAACCGGGAACACTTTTGGAATCAGGGGTAGGACTGGGTCTTATACTATGTAAAGAATATATAGAACAAATGGGAGGAGAAATTTGGTTTGACAGTGATGCGGGAAAGGGGAGTACATTTCATTTTACTGTTCCTGGGCATGATACGAGCATTTCCCACAACCATCAATTCGTCAAAGAAATGAACTGAAGTCGCAATGCTAAAAGTATCGCAACTTCTGTTCACTCATCAATTACCACCCAGGAATAAAATTAACACCAAAAACACCTTCTCCTCTTTGCCCTCTGATAAACGGTATAGCATAGTAAGGTTCGACGATCAGGTAACCAAATAGATTAACTCTCAAAGATGCACCAGTGCTAATAATGGGTACTCTTTCTGTAGCAACATTGGTATCTAATTTGAATACGGGATTACTCGTTTCATCCCACGCTACTCCAGCATCCAAAAACCAGGCAAGGTCTGTCAGCAAGAAATTGGACTTAAACAAAGAAAGCTTCTCTGGCCCAGTAAAAGGAAGCCTTAGTTCCAGATTACTCACCAGCATCTGACTTCCCGTTAATTGGTTGAAGGAAATCCCATTTTGTAGTTGTTGATCCAACGCATTTCCAAAAAAACCATGCACAAAACCAGGGAAGCCAATAAATAACGGTGCAAATCTCTCCGTTTCGGCATCCTCCCCAAAACGACCATTGTAGTAGGCCCTAACAGCTAAACTTACAGGTTTCTTGAACAGGTAATGCCTATAATCTACAAGTATATTATCGAAGGACAATTCACCAAACGTTCTCCCTACCTGTAATCGATACCTCCATCCATCCAAAGGAGCAGTTATACCAAATGAAGAATTATCCCCTACTAACGCAACATACCCTCTTTGCAAATTAAATCCATCGGGAGCGTCTAATTGTTCGCGGTCCTGGCCGATAAAAAATCCTGCATCATCGAAATAATTATTAATTCTATCTACTCTGAAATTATACCAGGCCATAGATGCCCCTGCTTCAAATCTCAATGTTTTGGAAAATGGATATCTGGCAAATAATGACACTTCATCTTCAAACTGACGAAAATCTTCTCTTGCTAAATTATTGACAGGGATCACCTGTTCATCCACAATGAGACTATCTACTCCCAATGCCAACCTTGACACCCTAAATGGAATATGCGATACTCCCACTCCCCAATGTATTTGTCTCTTTTGATTAATATATGCGATTTGACCCCCAAAATCATACATTTCACCATTCATCGCTAAGGCGGCAAATAATTGATTATTACCAACAATATCACTAAACAACATATTGACTCCTCCAACCAGTCCAGTCCCTAGCCCCCCTCCTGCAGAAATCCCTACCCCAGTATTTCCGATATGATCTAACTTAAATTTAGGACGATATGCTTTCTCCTCAACAGAATCCACAGGAGTTTCTACCACTAAATCGAGTCTTTCTACGTTTGGGGTCACGATATCTGCTCCAGATAGCGGTCCGGGAGGAAGGATTGAAGCTGTCTTATCTACCACATCGATCGCTACATTCCTATAATTAAACCTCTCCAAATCTGCATAGTAAATGTTATATGCATTGTTAACATAATGAGAATACACTATCTCCCCTGTTTTGGGACTAACACTGATGGCAGGGGAAAAAGAAGTAATCCCACTTACCCCTGTAAAAAAATCCGTCATTTGAAATACTTCTCCTCTAGCTAGATTATATGTATAGAGATTTCTAAATCCGTCTCTATCAGAAAGGAAATAAATTTCTTGTGCCGTTCTGCCAAATACCGGATTCAGGTTATCCGCTCCTATAAACACAGGAATAATATGGATCTCTCCGGTCCCTATATCTAGCCTCGCGAGTGTAAACGATGCTTTTTCCAATCGCGATGGGTCTCCAACTCGATCTGTTGCAAATACGATTTGCGTTCCGTCTGGGGACCAGGATGGTTGTATATCAGAAAAATGATCATTCGTCAGTGGAAACACTTTCTCTCTTTGCAGATCGTATAGGTACAAATCAGACCGCCCCTCTACTAATGCTGAAAATGCGATAGAATTGCCGTCAGGAGACCAGGCCGGATTACCAAATGCCTGGATATCAGGAAGGGATATAAGACGTTCTTTCTTATTTTTTAATACATCCAGGATCAATAGTTTATTTTTCCCTTTGCTAAATACAGGGATAGCAAATTTTCGACTATCAGGTGACCAGGTTCCAGCAGACTCCATGAAACTATAGTCATCAATATGTGTAGCTTGAAATCCCCTGGAAAGCTCCCTCACAATTTTTCCTGTGCGCGTGTCGATCACAAATAAGTCAACAGAGACCACATCTTTATCAGACAAAAACGCCATATAGTTCCCATTGGGACTCAAGACAGGGGATAGGTTCATTTCACCGGCATTTAATTCGGAAGATATCTTCTTACCAACTGGCGATTCTTTTGTAGAAGCTTGATATAAAGAATCATAGGTGTTTTTCATTACCCTGGACCACATATCAGAGAGTGTTTTCTCATTGACTCCCAATACTCTTCTAAAGGCGAGTTCTGGTCCTATACGCGCAGTTTGAAGAAATAAGGGCCTGATAATTTCATCGCCCCATATGCCTGTAACAAATGCCCAAAACGCTTGTCCATATCGATAAGGAAAATATTTAGGATTATTCAATTCTTTTATTTTGGGGAACTTATCTTTTGATATAGCATCACGCATCCACATAGCAGTATGCGGATCAACCCTACCTACCGACATATATTCTGCAAGCCCCTCAACCATCCACAAAGGAAGATTTTGGATAGAATATAATGAGGTAGAATCATTACTGGTTAATAAATGATATTGAAATGCGTGTACCAATTCATGTCCTAATACATGATTTGTCTGCCTATGAGTAAACATCATAGGCATAATTACACGATTTTTAACCCCCTCCGTCACACCTCCTGTACCCTGGTTAATTAATCCATTAATTACAGTAGTTTGCTGAAAATCAGGGTGATTTTTATAAAAAATCAATGGGTTGGGTTGTTGGAAGGTATCTCTAAATATACGTTGGTGCAAATGGTACCAATGCTCGGCGTTTTCCAACAATTCATGAGGAATATCATCATGTTCTTCATCAAAATAATGATACATCTCGAAATGGGGACTTTCCAATACTTCAAAGTCAAAAGTTTTATATTTCACCTTATTCTTTCCAAAATACTGTCCATGAACAGACACTGAATGAACGATTGTTACATAAATCAAACATGCAATCTTCCACCAAGTATATTTCGGCAGCTTTTCATACTTTATCACCCACATGATGCGTTTATTTTATGGTTATCCGGATTTAATGATATAATGCTTTTTCCGGTACAGACGATAACTCTATATATTGAGTTGCATTGCTAATCAATCATTTATCATATGAACCTATTTACCGTATGATAGTGTCATTGAAATGAGGAAATACGCTTGGGACTTGGATAACTTTACAATAACCTGTATGTAGCAAAAATTACTGTTCGCACAAGCAATAGAATTTTTTTTGAATGAAATATTAATTTTACCAATAACATAAAAAAATCTTGCCCGGATTATTATGAGTGGAGTAAATGTAAAAACTAATCCAGGAGGTAAAGATGGAACAGCATCGTGTTGCAGTTTATCTTGATTTTGAAAACCTTGCTATTTCTGCTGAGACATTACAATCAGGTCAATCCCTGCATATAGAGTCAATTATCTCACATGCATCTTCTAAGGGTTATGTAGCTATTAGACAAGCATATGCGGATTGGTCTAAAGAGCTTTTTGCTCAATATCAAAGTACGCTTCTCGAGCTAGGGTTTGAATTAATTCATCTTCCCGGCTCACATATGCAAGGAAAAAATGGCGCAGACGTAAGACTTGCCATAGATGTGATGGAGCATTTAGAAAGTTATCCCGATATTCAAACGATTGTGATTGGATCAGGAGACTCAGACTTTATTCCACTCATTCAACGTTTACAAGCAAAAAGTAAACAAGTTGTCATCATCGGATTTGAGCACAGCGTTGCCCAACTCATTAAGAAAAACAGCTCTGAGTTCCGTTCGATAGAATCACTCATGTTACATCCAGAACATCTCAATGGTCATGACCGCACACAAAAGAGCTCTCTGGATTATGGGAAACAGCTGCTAGAAAAAACCCTTAAAATACGCAAGATCCAAAATCCGATTCTTATGGCGAGACTGAAGCAACAGATGCTGAAAGTGGATCCGGATTTTTCTGAAAAACAATTAGGATTTTCATCATTTAAACAATTTCTTCTTGCACTCAAGGGAGACTTAATCGAAAAAATTGACACCAAGGAAGATACACTTCCACAAGTGTATATTTCTCAACATGATTACAATGGCACCGAGGATATAGATCAGGCTGAGAGTTTTTTGTACAAGAAGATACGCTACAGAACAGATCGTGAGCAACGTATTGATATTGCTTATTCACTTTGGGAAAAATTGAAAGATCAACAAGCGCTATCCATGGACCAAATGTTTGATCACGTTCACGAAAAGTTGAATGGAACGCTTTCAAAAGCTGACATCCGTAAGTATGTCAACACCCTGTTTACCGGAGGAGCTTTTACTTTTGATGAAGACCGGAAAGATGAACCTCTCTTACTTCGACCGCTCAAACTACTGGAAGAAATAGATAATCCTGATGTATTAGATGAAATTTACATTCAACGAGTGATTGAAATCCTGCAACGGAGATATCAAGAGCTTTCTGATACTGATATATTGGAGTTATTGGTATAATACACAGTATAATGTTTACCGGAAATCGTGTCTTCTCTTATTTCTCCTAATAATTATTTAACATTGAAATAGCTGTAAATTAAAAATACTTTTCTATAGTTAGTATTATTTATAGGCTTCTTAATTTCCGGCCTATACCAAATCCTTACATATTTATATTTAACCTACTATCTATATGAAAAAAACGCTACTCTTAATTTTATTCTGTCAATTTCTGACTATTACTGGCGCTTTACATGCTCAAGAGAGATACCTTGATGAGGTATTTGATGATGTCATTGTAACAAAAGATATTGTATACGGTAGGAATTATAGTGTTTTACCTACAATTACCGGAGAATCTGATACCCCCAGAGTAGTCAATTTACTTATGGATGTATATGAACCAGCAGGAGACACAATAGCAGAAAGACCTGTAGTAATTGTCATCCATGCAGGAGACTATTTACCAGCTGTTCTTAATCAAACTCCATACGGGAATAAGACAGACAGTGCATTTGTTGCATTCTGTCAGAAATTTGCCAAGAGAGGGTTTGTCGCAGTATCCATGAGCTATCGCACAGGATGGAATCCATTTAACCCTGAAGAAATTGAGCGGAGAAAGCAAATATTTGAAGCGAGTGTTAGGGGTACGCAGGATATGAGGACCTGTATCCGTTATTTCAGAAAGAGTGCCAGAGAAGAAGGTAACCCTTTTCGAATAGACTCTACCAAATTTGCACTTGGTTCAGAAGACGCACCATGTTACTCTGTTATGAATGTGGCTTTTCTGGATTCTTTAGAACAAGCTTTCATCCCTAAGTTTCTGGATTTTTCTCAGACACCTGCACGTCCATTTGTTGATTCATTGCTATTAGGAGATGTATATGGAATCAAAGCTGCGAGATATAATATTCCCAATCATCCTGGCTATAGCTCAGACATCAGCATGGCATTTGCGCTGGTAGGAGGTTTAGCAGAGTTTGATTGGATCAGCCCTGGAGATCCTCCTATCGTGGGAATACAAAATATTACCGCTTTCGATGATGAAGGAATACGGGATGAGACCATTGGCGATATTATCATTCTTGCAGATGCCGCCTACACGGATACAGTCGTTGCACAATCTGTAGATTTGGGCAATAATGATGTTTTCAAAAATGCTAATCTCAACGACCCTATTACACAAGTAGCAATGGAGAGAAGCGGAGGCCTTCCAGGTATGTTGGTATTAAATACACCTCGACGCATAGGCAAAAAGCTATGTGATTCATCAGCCGGTGCTGATTCAGTTAGTTTCATTCCCAATGGGGACCCCTGGAATTGGTTTGATGAAAATATCTTTAAAACGCTATGGAATTTTACTCCCTTTGCTGAAGATGAACCAGCAGACGTAAAAGTTTGTAATTATACCAACGGCAATCCAAATGACCCAGAACTAGCAAAAACCTACGTTGATACAATTGTAGCATATCTTGCTCCTCGTCTTGTCCTGGCTATGGGTATTGAAGGGACCTCAATTACAACCTCTGGCCAACCTGATCTCGCCACGAAATTAAATGTGAAAGTGTATCCCAATCCTGCAATTGATGAGTTGAATGTAGAATCTGATGACTTGATATTGGGTATCAGTGTATATAATCTTCAAGGGAAGGTCGTTTTTCAGGAGAAAAATCTTAGGAACACTCAAATTAAGATAACTAAAGGACATATTTCACCAGGGCTCTATTTGGTAAAAATGGAATTTCAGGAAGGATCTGTCGTTAAAAAAGTGCGATGGAATTAGCCCCAATAATTTTCCAGAGGTAGTCTATACCTCTGGAATTTATTCTACAGGTGAATATATATTCTTAAAGGTAAACGCATACTCACTCTCCCCGTGCTTAATCAAATGATTGAGTCTATCCAGTGCATCTTCTAATGAAGGGATTTCTCCCTTAGGTACCCACCACATAACCATGTAAGGACTGGGGAGCTTCTCGAACCAAAGATGACGGTTAACGAGAAAGGATTTGTGCTCTGATTGATACACAAAGTTTTTTAAGGCTTCTGGGCTCTCCCACACAGACATGTTGATAATCATTAGGGGATCATGAAATGCCTGAATATGTGTAGCATTTCCTGTTTCGTCCCTCAACCTCCAAATAAATCCTGGGCTACTTTCAGCTAAACGGTTGATTTTATCAAGGTTATCTATAAATTCAGCTACTCCAGGGTGGTCTAAGGGATGTAACAATTTACCAATATTCAGCTGAGCAATTTGATACATGTTATTTTATGGTACATTTGGTTCTACAAATATGTAAATTGTATTTTAGCAAAAATACATAAAGAATATTTGTGCTTTGTTAGCGTAGATGAACCGGCGGATTGTCGTAGCTTTGACAACTCTAAGAATTACAATATATTACATTTGCATAATATGTAGTGTTTTCCAGTCATGATAGATTAAACAAATTTAAACTCCCAAAGTATATCATATATGAATACAGATAATGGACATAGTAATCACGAGCAACTGATCATTATCGGATCGGGACCTGCAGGTTATACCGCAGCAGTGTACGCAGCAAGAGCTGACCTTAACCCGCTGATGTTTAGCGGCCTACAGCCAGGAGGGCAATTAATGATCACTACAGATGTTGAGAACTATCCTGGGTATCCAGAAGGAATTATGGGGCCTCAGATGATGGAAGATTTTCGCAAACAAGCAGAAAGATTTGGGACGAGTATCAAGTACCAGACAATAACCAAGGTGGATCTTCATTCGAATCCTAAAAAGCTATGGACTGATGACAATACCTTATATACTGCCGATGCAGTAATCATATCCACAGGTGCATCTGCAAAGTGGCTAGGATTAGAGGCTGAACAAAAATATGCCAATAAAGGAGTCAGTGCATGTGCGGTATGTGATGGCTTTTTCTACAAAGGTCTGAATGTTGTAGTCGTTGGGGGAGGAGATACTGCTGCTGAAGAGGCTTTGTATTTAGCTAAACTATGTCCCAAAGTACATTTATTAGTAAGAAGGGACGAGATGCGAGCATCCAGGATCATGCAAGACAGAGTATTTAAGAACCCGAATATCACTGTACATTGGAATACAGAAGTAGAAGATGTTACAGGAGACGACAAAGTTCAACAGGTTCATGTATTCAATAACCAGACGGATGAGAAATCGGTGATTGAAGCATCTGGCTTATTTATTGCAATTGGGCACAAACCTAATACAGATATTTTTAAAGATCAGCTTAGGTTAGATGATGCAGGATATATCATCCTGAAGCAGCCTGGAACGACATATACGGATATTGAAGGAGTATTTGTTAGTGGGGATGCATCGGATCGCGTATATCGTCAAGCAGTAACTGCCGCAGGAACAGGATGTATGGCAGCACTTGATGCAGAAAGATGGTTAGCCGCAAAGGAAGTTGAAGCGGAGGTGGTTTAATCTATTTAGCCCCTTTCCGCTGTATTTGATAATCCTTAAGGCATTTCCAATGCACCCTCTTGGAATAATTCCAGATAAAAAAACTGATTGTCGATTATTTTATCTTAATATTTTAAATGGATATGGAAATTAATTGCTCTTTTTCTGTTAATTTATGATTATTGTCTTTTTCAATCGAAACTAAATACCAAAATTTGATGAAAAATTCAGGATTATTACTTGCCCTTATCTTAACAACTACCCTAGGATTTAGCCAAATCCGTGATTCTCTGATATGGGTTAAACTCGATAGAGCTTCTCTTTCTGATGGCTCGTTTAAGGCTGCCGCCCAACCTTTAAGATCAATGATAAGTCAGCAGCCCCAAACTACGGGATTCAGAGATACTCTCTTTAACTACATGGATAATTTTGAAAAAGCTATCTCAGCTGGAAAAGCAGGGAGTTTATTGGATGCAAGTGTAGTTAAAAAAGCTAACCAAAAATATCCTGGTAAAACTCCAGACGCAATCAGAAAGAGACTAGTCTATTACGGAGAACAGATGAAAGATAAATAATTGCTTATTTTTACAAGATATCTTTGAGATAAGAGGCTATTTCAAAAGTTCTTTATTTCTAAATCACGTTGAAAAAGCCTTTAATACTATATCAAAACAGAAAGAAAGTTTATTATTTTTTAGAAACTATCGCAGTATTGTTAAAAACAATAAAAAATAAAAAGGGGAAGTCTCATAAGTTGACTTCCCCTTTTTTTGTACCATTTAGCATTAGTTTGCTTTCACAATACGTTTTAGATGTGAATCATTACCAGTTTGTATATTGATGAGATAAACTCCTTTAGGCCATCTGCTACCATCAATATATAACCCTCCATTATAATCTGATTGAGTGGTTCGATATACAATTTTACCTGTAATATCAGAAATTGTTATAGTTGCGTCTCCTTCTGACTGCCCCCATTCTATAGTGAAATTGTTTGTAAAAGGATTAGGATATGCTTGAATTTCCCATGTCCCTTTCAATGGCTTTGATAGATCCGATACTGGTGTATGGGCATCCCATTCCATCGTCTGTATTGTTTCAGCATTATTATCTGAACTTGAAATACTCTGAGGGATAATAATCTCACATGATGTTACTACTCGTGCATCTGCCCAGTTGGCATGATCACAGAAATCGAAGTCTCCTGCATCGTTTGCTACCAATCGCAATTCATTGACACCTGCAACATCGACTTCAATGCTCAAGGGATCATCTCCTTGCTCAAGGATCGGGCTCTGATAGGCAAGTACTCCATCTGTATACACTTCAAATACAATGGATGAAACATCGCAGGTACCATCATCCGCACCAATATCTGACAGGAATTTGTCATATTCTCCATTCAAGTCATAGATGATTTCTGAGTAAACGTGTGCTCCCAGACCTTTTTGGTATACTGTTCCACCAATCGTAATTGGGCCATCATTCCCATTAGACATATCTTTGGCCAAGGCACCATATCCATTTTGTACAGATACTTCCTGAATATCTGAAAGAAATACTTGTTCTGGTGTACAGTTGTTGGTTGTAATATTCAATGGGTCTGAAAGAAGCGATGTATTCTCAGCAGCGTCAAAAGCCGCTACAGTTACAGTATGGGTACTCCCTGGAGCTAATCCTGTAATGTCTACTGAAGGGGTTGCTACCGTTGCATAGAAGTTTCCGTCCAGATATACATCATACCCTACAACACCTATATTATCTGTGGATGCATCCCAGCTTACAGTTGCACTTTGATCTGTAATCGACACGACGCGGAGGTTTGATGGTGTAGTGGGCGATTCATCATCAGGTATGGGATCCAGTGTAAGTTGGTACGTTGCGATATCCTTGCCCCCCCGATCGTCAGTAACAGATAACTCAATGGTATAAGTACCTGCACCAGCATAGGTGTGGGTGGCAGTAGTGCCTGTACCAGTATTTCCATCTCCAAAATTCCAATTGTATTCGACAATTGTACCGTCTGCATCACTGGATGCTCCTCCTCCTAATTCTACTTGATAGTCATTAGTAGAGATAAGATCAATCACCGCTTTGGGCAGTGCGTTGGGTACCGTACAAGTGGTCATCACTCGTGCATCTGCCCAGTTAGCATGATCACAATAGTTGTTGTCTCCACTATTAGTTACCACAAGACGAAGCTGATTCACGCCTTCAATATCTACCTCAATACTCCTTGGGGCATCAGTCTGACGTATTACAGGACTTTGATAGATTCTCTGTCCATCACCGTACACTTCAAATACAACCGTTGAAATATCACAAGTTCCATCATCAGTTCCTATTTCAGCCAGGAATGTATCGTATTCGCCATTGATATTATATACAACTTCTGAAGGCGCATGTACGCCCAATCCCTTAGTATAAGTTTGCCCTTCGATTGTTATTGGACCTCCATCTCCCAAGGCTCCATTGCCATTGGCGTTGTCCTTTTCAATGGGTCCAAACCCATTGGAAGAGGATACTTCCGTAAGATCTGACAGATAAACCGTCTCCGGGCTACAAGTGGAAGTAGTAAATTCCAGGGGAGACGAAACTCCCGATTTATTCTCTGAAGCATCAAATGCCGCTACAGTTACAGTATGGGTACTCCCTGGAGCCAAGCCTGTAATGTCTACTGAAGGAATTGCTACGGTTGCATAGAAGTTACCATCCAGATACACATCATACCCTACAACACCTATATTATCTGTGGATTCATCCCATATAACTGATGCTGATTTACTATCTAGAGCAATAATTCTAAGGTTGTCAGGAACACCTGGCGTTTCTGTATCTGGAATCTTTTCTACAGATACCGTGCGTGTCTCAGTATCAACCCCACCTAGATTATCTGTAACAGTTAACGTAATATCGTATTCTCCCTCATTGGTATATGTATGGTTTATATTCTCTCCTGTGATCGTATTTCCATCTCCCATATCCCAAACATGACTGACAATAGTCCCATCAGCATCTGTAGATTCTCCACCAAATAGATCTACATTTAATCCATTTATCTCGAACAGTTCTATTCGTGCATGAGGTAATTGGTTAGCCACACTAACACAAGCTTTTGAAACCATCGCATCTGCCCAGTTGGCATGATCACAGAAATTGTAATCTCCACCGATATCTGCTACCAATCTCAATTCATTTACCCCTTGTATATCAACCTCAATACTCACAGCTTCATCTTCCTGTCTCAGTATGGGACTCTGATATGCTATTTCTCCATCTGTATACACGGTAAAACGGACACTAGCTACATCGCAGGTACCATCATCAACACCAATGTCAGCACTAAATGTATTATACGCTCCATTGAGATCGTAAATTATTTCTGAATTAGCATGAGCACCTAGTCCTTTTGAATATACCTTCCCACCGATGGTAATTGGTGCATCTTCCCCATTTGAAAGATCTTTAGCCAAGTCTCCATACCCATTTACAACTGAAACTTCCTGTAAATCTGATAGATATACCGATTCACTTTGACTACAATTACAATCAGGACCGTTGAAGATTATTTCAGATTGGCAACCCGTGTTGGGATCTGTTATAAATAGAGTAACAGACTCACCAGAAGGTATTCCATGAAAAGTATTACCAAGTACTATTACAGGTTTATTTATACTAACTTCATAGTTATTATCATTTATTATTGTCAAACTATACAAGTTTTGATTTTCCCCACACTCGTACCCTTCAATAACAATTTCAGGCTCAGGATAGACAGACAAGGTAAGCGAAACGATTGAGTCTGTTCCTACACTCGATACTAAGGTATCAATATAGGTTCCAGGTTCAGTAAGGAAATTTCCCCCAAACTCATATTTATTTCCTTCACATATTTCTGCATTTACAATCGAAAACTCTTCTAACTTTTCACTTAATACCAACGTGATAATTGTGTCACATACATTTTCAGAGGTGAGTGTGTCATAATATGTTCCGGGTTGATCAATTAATACTCCCCCAAAGTTATAGTTCTCACCATCTTTTATAGCAGAGTAAACAGTATCTAAATAAACAGTATTCACTGTCAAATTCAGTGTTACGATAGAATCGCAACCTGTCTCTGAAACTAATGAATCTACATATATCCCTGTTTCAGTCAAGATATTACTTCCAAAAAGATATGAGTCATCTGCACAAATTTGAATATCGTATTCAACGAACTTAGGATAGTTTACTACAAGATCAACTAATACTACTGAATCACATCCACTAGATGACTCAAAATGAGATACATATTCACCAGAAGTAGTAAACTCTTCTCCACCAAACAGATATGATTCTCCTTCACAAATTCCAGCCTTAACAAAGGTAGTGTCGCCACAAGGAGCAAGACTTGTTATCACCTGAAGTGCAGTAGTTTGATCAGAGATATTACCTGAAGAATCCACAGAACTTACCGCAAAATAATAGATAGTATTGGGGTCTAATCCTATGATTGTTGCTGTAGTCTGCGTTACAGTATCAATCGGGTCATCAAATCCACTTTGATACATAAAATATCCTGCAATACCCGTACTATCATCCTGGGATTGATCCCAGGTAAAAGTTACGCTATTATGTGTGATCTCAGTAGCCACAAAATTAGCAGGTATAGATGGTGCAATAGTATCAGGAATAGCGAATGCGTCAATTACTATGGTAGAAGTATCTGTCGATCCTCTATTATCTGAAATAATGAGGGTTACCTCATATTTTCCCGGGGTATTATAAACATGATTGTATGTTGGTTGTGTAGATGAGAATCCATTTCCTAAATCCCATTGGTAAGATAAAGACCCGTTTTCTGGGTCAGCAGAAGTAGTCCCATCAAACGAAACTTCTAAAGGAGCTAAGCCACTTTTAGGTTGTGCAATTATCTCCGAGGTGGGAGGTAAATTGTCAGAATTTGTACAAGTCTGTATTTTAGCCCCTGCCCAATTCGCTTTCATACAACTATTCTCATTTTGTATATCATTGACAATCAGTTGTAATTCATTTATTCCTTCGATATCAATTTCAATACTAACAGCTGGATCTGTTACAGACATTTCCGGACTTTGAAAAGCGAGTATACCATCGGTATACACTTCAAAAACAACTGAAGAAGAGTTACACGATGAGGCATCGACTCCTATATCAGTAAGAAATACTCCGTAGCTCCCATCTAGCTGATAGGTAATATTGGAGTTAGCTTGTACGCCAATTCCTTTAGCATAAGTATCATTGTTGATTGTCAAGATTGAACCATCTCCAGCTAATTCCCCCCCAACACTACTGTCATATTCAATGGGTCCTAATCCATTGGTAGCAGAACCAGGAGTTATATCTGAAAGAAATGTGATAGTGGGATCAACACAGTTAATACATTCCTGTGTTACAATCTCTATTTCTGCTGCAGATGCCCAGGGATTACCATTTATTTCATTAAGCCCTTTTAACATAACGAATCTTGCATTTGCCGGGACAAAATATACATCCTGAATATCTTTGGTTGCAGCAAACTCACCACTAGTAATAGGGTTTCCCCAATTAACGCCATCGGCACTAGTGTATATCTCATATTCTTTGATCGTTCCATTAAAAGATGCATCCTGTCTGGGTAAATATTTAAGTCCAATTACATCCTTAGGATCTCCGAGGTCTATTTGAATATAGTGGGGATAGGATGTAGTACCACTTGACCACGGAGTGTGCCAAAAAGTTGTTGGGTCACCATCAATTGCTTTAAAAGCATATCTCTTATATAACAATTCCTCACTGTCGGCATCGTGTATACCTAGTTGATTGTTGGTCAATACTATTTGATCACAATCATTGCTACTTGGATCCAAGCTACTTATCCAGCTCTCTAAAGCATCTATGTAAGTCTGATCTACTACAGACTTCCCTAGGGGAGGCATTGCATTATTCCCCAAGCTTTTATCCCTTATATATAATTCAGATTTCTCGGGGTCTCCTGGAAGTACTATTTTCCCATCGATAGTAGATGCATTACTTATATTATTTGCATTGATTATATTTTGTGATGGTAAAGGGGTAGTAAATCTTGCATCAAAAGCACCTTGCACTCCACCAGGTCTATGGCACATGGAACAATTCCCATCTAAATAAGAGCGAATACGTATTTCAAGAGGCTGGGTAGTATCTGCTATATGGTAAGCTCTTAAATATTGATCAGAGGATCCAATATCTGTATGAAATATGCCCAAATTATTCCATGTCTCTAGCTGATTCGCTGTGATACCTGAGGAAGGATACGTAAAATCACCATTCTGTTGATATGTTTTTATTCCCAGAGCATCTCCAGCATTATCATTATGGCAAGTCAAGCACTGCGTACGACTGGGATAGTTCCAAATTTGCTGAAATGTTGATCCATCCTGTTTTGTAATTGTGAAGGGTTTACTGTCTCCGGTTGTAAGTAGCTCTGCATCTGTTCCAGCATCATTCCACTTATATGTAAAGCCATAATTTTCGCCATCTTTTCCAATGACAAAAAATCTTGTTTCTACTCTTTTTGTTATATTCGGATTTCTTTCATCTACAGGAAGTTCAAAGTGCTTAATTGTAACTGTACCCTCTGGAAAATCCCAATCACTATTTGCCCTGAAATAGATTTGCTCATCTGGGGTATTGTAAGTACCATCATTGGGAATAGCGATCCATCTTTTCTTTTCTGAACCATCAGTCCACAGTGGAGCATTTACATCGTAGGGTATTATGCCGGATGCTGGTGTAAGCGAGGTTAGATCTGTAAAAGCTCCGGTTTGACTCAAAAATTGTGGGGGTTCTGGAGATGTATTTTTACCCTTCAATTTATAAATTTTCCCGCCATCCAAATTAGTTCCATACAATTTTAGAATATAGATATTTCCCTGTGAGTCAGTTTCAAAATCAGATATCCCAGACTTCCCACCAACACCTTCTGCGGGTACATTGATAATAAATTCCTTAGTTGCATTTGTTCTTTCCGAATTGGGACTCAATGTCCATACATTTCTTGTACCGTGATCCCCAAAAATATACTTCCCTACTAATTCTGGAAATTTATCCCCACGATACATTAATCCTCCGATTACACAATTCCCTACCCCTCTTCCATAATCATGTATAGCCGGTTTGTCTGTACCAATCAAATTCGTGGGTTTCGCTTTAGGTCCATTTATATTTCCCTCTCTATATGGCCATTGCATATTATCCCCCATTCTGGCAACACTTACTTCCTCTCTACTACCTTGACCTACATCTCCTACCCAGATATCCCCGGTAGGTGGATCATAGCTCATACGGTGGGGACTTCTCAATCCCAGGGCATAAAACTCTTCCAGAATACCTCCGTTAGGATCTTGCCATGGATTGTTATTCGGTATGTAATATCCTTGCGAAAAACTATTAGGCCATCCAGCAGGGGGTGTTGCTGTATTTTGGGGTTGTCTTCTTATGGGATGACTTTTCGTAGGATCTCTATCAACATCGATACGAAAAATACCTCCCATCAGCCATTTATCAATCCTTTGTGTTGTATTGTACTGATCATTGGCCCCTCCTTCATCACCCATCGTTAAATGAAGAAATCCCTGCGGGCCAAAGAACATACTTCCACCATTGTGCCAAGGATGTCTATCATATTGTTGTATCAGGATAAATTCAGTGCTAGGATCTATCGTATTACTATTTAGCGGTAAGTAAAACCGAGAAAGCCTGACATATGCCTCTTGACCAGCGTAATATTTATTAGGTGTATATCTATAGTAAATATAAATATAACCCTGATTAGGTGAACCTGCGTTTCCAAATTCAGGGTGAAAAATTACTCCTAGGAGTCCTGCATCTTCTGACACAGCGACCTGTTGCTCAATGTCGAGTAGCACTTGTTTGGTCGTGGTAGCTGGATCATTATCTACTAACCATAATTTTCCACTTTTACCAGCTACTAAAAATTTGTCTCTTCCCGGAAATTCCAAAAACTGCACAGGATCTACAAATGTAAGGTTTGGGAATACATTTTCCACTTCCCAATTTCCAGCTGTCCCAGGTACCTCTTCTGAAAATATTCCATTGAGATACGTACCCATGGGTGATGGGTTCGTAATTCCAGGTGGCGATAAAAAAGTTGGCGTAAAAGCTAAAAGTATAACGGAAAATCCGATGAAAAACCACGTTAGAGATAGTTTACGGAAACAAAACCTATCTCTAACGAGCGTAGAAATTCTCCTCATTCAGTGCAATAATAATGTACAATGAAGCAATGGTAACAAGCTTAAATACGCTTTAATAACTACATATCAAACAGTAGTATAAAAAGCCTGTCAAGGCATAATCACGAGTTTGAAAGAAACATGATTATGTCATTCATATTGTAAATTAGTGTTACATAAAATTACAAACCGTGATTTTTACAAGAATGGGGAATAAAAAAGGTTTAATGAATACAAATGTTGCTTGAACTGCAATTCTAGATTTTCCCAACAATATTTCTCAGCTACTCGCTAATTTTTTCAAGCGATCGAGATCTATTTTACTCAGCGCAGATTTTATATCACTCATCTTTACATTATATCCTTTCACTGAAACCACAAAGCGATTTTCTATAATCACCCCTATTTCACCTTCTTTTTCACTATCGTAATATTTTTCAAAAGCTTTATGACCATCAATCATTGTAGTTCTTTCATACCCTTCATCTGTATCTTTTTCATATTCCAAACTCGCCCAGGCAGCCATTCCCATCAGTGCCATTGGAGCACCTCCAACATCAGCGATACTTATTTCCATTTCTTCTTCTCCATCTCTATACTCTGCCTCAGCTGTTGACACCTTAAATCCCATGGCACCAGCCGTCTCACCACCACTATCTTCCATCTTCAGTCCTGCTACTTTATTGGGAAGTAACGCTTTCAATTCTCTAAAATTAATTACTTCAACGGTTCCTTCCTCTCCTCCTTGCATCTGCTTAGCCACATTTTCCAATTGTTTTGCCATTTCATTGAGCGCTGCACCCGGATCATCAGGGTCAATATCGATCGATACTTCTTCTCCGTCCTCTGTTTCAACATCAACTGCCACATTTTCATCATTTTGGGTATCATCTTCACTTGTACTTCTGAAACAGCTTGCCAGGAAGCAGATAACCAATACTGAAAAAACTGCATGAATTATAAATCGCACGTAATTCATAGTAATAGAATTAAAGTTGTATAATATCCCTAAAATATAAAATATTCAGCTATTATAATAAGAGACGTATACATTGAGGGTTGTGATGCAATTTTTTCCCCACGATTGGATGAAATAGATACCTGAAAAGTTATAAAAAAAGCCAGCATCCGCTACGATACTGGCTTGTATTTCCTGGTTAACTTAATTTCTGTTCTGCCGGGGGCAGCCTCACCTAAAGCTAACGAGGCAATTCACTTTCTCTAAACATCAACTCTTGCGCGTCAGCTTAAGGGTGATGAAATTAACAAAGAAATAACTGGGACTAGTCATTTGATTACCTCCTTTCTTTAAGTGAAACATTACAACAAGCCTTGCATTTGGTCGATTCCTCCTGCTACTTTCTTGTTGCCGATGACAAAAGTCATCTCGCATTGTAAATGTAGTAGTTCGCCACTGGTTTTCCAAACATTTATATAGAAAAACGACCATTATTTTGTGATGTTATCAACCAATTTATTACCCAGGCTTATTCGTCCAGAATGATCGTAATTTTTGATTAACTCTTACAGTGATCCCGACTAAAAACAATGCATGTATGCCACAGTCCCGGAAGCTATCAACTAGGTATGCAATTATTTATCCGCAACTTATTGGGACCTAATTCAACAATATGTATTTTAGATATATAGACTATATACATCATATGCGTATACCCAAGATTCGGTATTTATTGGTTTTATCTCCTTTAATTCTTATCAGTGCATTTTTCCACTGGGATATGTATATAGCGTCCTCAAAAACGTCTAAAGATTTAATGCAAAATCCTTCTCAAGGCCTCAATATAGATGTGTGGTATGGGCATGAACAACGTTTTGGGCATTTAGGGCAACCGCAAAGATGGGTCAACGTGTTAGGTACAATTTCGGACTCTTCTCAGGTTAAATATTTATCCTATACCCTAAATGAACTTCCCCTTCAATCCCTCTCAATTGGAAGTGATTTGCATCGACTGGCAATGCCAGGAGATTTTAATGTAGAGTTGGGCTGGGACGAAATGAAAAGTGGGCTGAACAATCTTGTGATCAAAGTAGAAAACATTGATCAAACCATTACTAATTACCCCATAAAGCTCCATATTGAGAAAGGGAACCAATGGCCTCTTCCTTATCATATTGATTTTTCTAAGGTTAGACATTTACAAGATGTAGTGCAGGTAGTAGATGGCCATTGGAACCTGGTATCAACAGGGGTACATACTGTTCAACCCTATTACGATAGGGTGCTCAGCATGGGAGATACTACCTGGAGAGATTATGAATCTCGCATCTTACTAACTATACACGACTTCACACCATCCTCTCCTGGCCCTCCCACTTACAATGTCTCTCATTTTGGGGTAGCTATGAGATGGAGAGGGCATCATACAGATGGTAGACAGCCTTCAAGGAAATGGTATCCATTAGGTGCTCAGGGTGAATTATTGTTAGAAGAACATCCCGACAGCAACAGATGGAGAATATTATTTGACGGCCAATATGCAGAAAAGCCTCCAACATATACTTCTCAAAGAAATACCGTGTCGATGGGGAAACCTATTTGGATCAAAACTCAAGTCCAGACATTACCTGACGGCAGGACAAGGTATCGATTCAAGCAGTGGCCTGAAGCTAGGTCTGAACCCCTTGATTGGGACGTGGAAGGATATGAAAAGCATGATTATCCTTCAGGAGCATTATGTATAGTCCCTCACAACTCATCTGTAACTATACACAAAATATGGGTTACCCCAATTTAACTACTTCACAACAATATTACTGAATTCCTGATACATGGATATGAAAAGATTTCAAGATAAGGTCGCAATCATTACAGGTGGTGGTTCAGGAATTGGTTTTGAAATAGCTCATCAGTTGATACAAGAAGGAGCTAAAATCTTACTCAATGATATTGATCCTCAGTCTGTATCAGAAGCAGAAAAGAAACTCCGTGCAGTATCTTCAGATAGTGTATTAGGGTACGCTGGAGATGCAGGAAATGTAGATAACATCTATGAGATGGTAGATACTGTTGTGAGAGAAATGGGGCATCTCGATCTTTTGGTTGCAAATGCCGGGATTACTTTATTTGGAGATTTTTTTGAGTTTTCCCCTGAGGCATTTACTAGGATTATCAACCTAAACCTTAGAGGGAGTTTCTTTCTTATACAGGCAGCTGCTAAGCAGATGCGTAAACAACAAGCAGGAGGAAGGATTGTGTTGATGTCATCTGTAGTGGGTATTCGTGCAGGATCACAACTAGTAGCTTATGCAATGACTAAATCAGCTATAAGTACCCTTGCTAAGGCCTTGGTACCTGAATTAGCTCCACATAATATTTTTGTGAATGCCATAGCGCCAGGCGCCACATTGACTGAACGCACGAAACTTGAAACTGTGAATTATGAAGGGACATGGGGGCAATTGATACCATCGGGGAGAGTAGCCCAGACCCGGGACATTGCACATGCTACACTTTTTCTCCTTTCAGAAGATTCAGCCCATATCAACGGCCATACATTGGTAGTAGATGGGGGCTGGACTGTCATGGGAAAAACCCCTGAAATGTAAGAGTTTGATCAATATAATTTGTATAAATTTTACTACTATGAAAGGGATTGTACTATTGTTTCTACTCATACCCACATATGGTCTTACTCAAGAGACTGTTACTGCGTGGTCATACATTCAGATAGATGACAAAAAAACAAAATGGGGGGATGAAGACGAGCCTCAATGGCTCCGTTATTTTGGGTTGGATATGGGAGATATTGATAATGACTCAGACCTTGATATTCTTTCTGGAAAACATCTATACTACAACCCGGGAAAAGAAATGAATGGTCAGTGGAAAAGAATTTCACTGCCTCAAAATGTAGATGGAATATTTATCCTGGATGTTGATGGAGATGAATATGCGGATGTCATTGCCCAGGCCTTACCCGAAATTTATTGGTATGAAGCGACAGACAAGAAGGGCATGGAATGGACAGGGATTAAGATAGGACAAATCCCAGCTACCAGTCATGTTAATAGCCAGGGGTTTGAAAAAGGTGCAATCATACCTGGAGGAAAACCTGAATTTGTCATAGCTGGCAATGGAAATATTTATCTTTGCGAAATCCCAACACAACCTGAAACAGAAGCATGGAAATTTACTCTCATAGCTGCTAATACCTCAGATGAAGGTATTGGCTTGGGAGATATTGATGGAGATGGAGACCTGGATATTGCCGCAGGTCGGAGACCAGAAGGAAGTGGTGAACCATTGATTGTCGTTTGGTTTGAAAATCCTGGAGTTCCCTCTCAGCAAGTTCCATGGAAAGCGTTCGAAATAGGATCCACCAGTCATCCTATTGATAGAGTTGAGATCGCAGACCTCAATGGAGACCAACGTTCTGATATTATTATTACTGAAGAACGATATCCTGGTAAAGAACCTGATGGAAATCTATTCTGGTTTGAGCAAGGTGAAGACACACATTCCGAAACATGGATGCGCCATCGAGTGGTCACACAATATTCTATGAATAATCTCGATGTTGCCGATATCGATACAGATGGCGATATCGATCTCATAACCAATGAACATAAGGGTCCTGTTCTAGAAACTCAATGCTGGTTAAATGATGGACAAGGAAATTTCTCCAAAAAGTTGATCGACACCGGAAAAGAAAATCATTTGGGAACTCATTTAGCAGACCTGGACCAAGACGGGGACATGGATATAGTGGGAGCAGGATGGGACAATTATCAATTGATGCATATCTGGCGTAATGATATGATCGATCAACGATTTACCTGGAAGCACTTGAGTACTATAAGGGGTGAACTTCCTATGACTAATGGAAGTAATCAACAAACTGCATCACTGATAGCCGATGTAAATAATGACGGAGTCAACGACATTTTTATTACTGATAGGACCATTGCACCATCTGTTATCGGTCTAATATACACCCCAGAAGGTTGGGAACGATATATCATTGATAGTACACTCCAACGCATAGAAGCAGGCTCTGACGCTTATGATATAGATGGTGATGGGGATTTGGACCTCGTGTTTGGTGGAGAAGGTCGGAGTAACGAAATATGGTGGTGGGAAAATCCATACCCGAAGCTGAACCCTGAACACCCGTGGAAGCGGCATACCATTAAGGCAAGTGGCATGACAAAACACCATGATCAAGCTTTTATTGACTTTGATGGAGATAACAGATCTGAACTCGTATTTTGGAATCAAGGTGCAAATACCTTGTACTATGCAGAAATCCCAGATAACCCACAGGAAGTAGCAGAATGGGAATATTTACCTATATATATCTATGCCTCAGAAGGAGAAATGCAGCCAAGAAGTGAATATCCTGGATGGAGAAGGACGCATGAGCACGAAGGACTCTACGCGATGGATATGAATGAAGATGGGGTAGACGATATTGTTGGAGGGGGGAGATGGTTCCAATATACTGAACAAGGTTTTATTGAACATATTATAGATGCATCCTATACCTTTACTCGTTCTGTTGCAGGACAATTGATTGAAGGAGGGAAGCCGGAAGT
>CAZZEC010000068.1:0-4250 GCA_964652565.1 uncultured Bacteroidia bacterium | reverse complement strand
CACGTTGATTGATGCCGGGACCCGCAAAAATAACAGGCACTCTTGTAGAACGATCCCAGAGCGTATTTTTCCCTGTGATTAACTTCTCTCCCAGATGAAAACCATGATCTGACCACAATACAATAACAGTATTATCCTTCAACCCATTTTCTTCTAATGCATCCAATATTTTCCCCAACATATGATCTACAAAGCTAATACTGGCTAAATATGATCTTACAAGATTTTCGTGCTGGTTGTTTTCCTGCAAGAATTTAAGTCTGGGCTCGGGTAGTTTCCAGTGCAAATACCAGGAATATCTGGGAGTATCGTCTCTGTCGCTCATCTGAAAGGGAGGTAAAGTAGTCTCTCCTTCGGGATACAGGTCAAACCATTTTTGGGTAGCATAGCATGGAACATGGGGAAGAAAAAACCCTGCAGATAAGAAAAATGGCTCTTTGGGTTGTTGATTGAGCTGATCTATTGCCCATTCTGCTACTTCCCAATCTCCTTTATCTTTATCTTCGTGCGGAAATAGCCCCCAATCCACCAGAGGATGTTTTGCAGGTGTAGTTACCAATTTACTCTCGGGTCTTACCCCCACACTTGCTCCTGGTCCAATCACATCCCACTCGCTATCCTCATCCTTTCTTCCATAGCCTCCATGATAGATTTTGCCCGTAGTATACGTAGTATATCCCTGCTGTGAAAAATACTGGGGTAAAGAGACCAGGTTTTCAAAGGATTCTATAGATCTAAACCAGGGGCTTAGTGAATACACACCCGTTGTTGAGGGTCTCAATCCAGTCATAATGCTTGTCCTTGAGGGATTGCACAAAGGAGACTGACAATGTGCATTTAGAAACGTGGTCCCTTCATTTGCTAGTCGAACCATATTCGGAGTTTGTACTTGTGGATGCCCTTTCAATGGTTCTACCCAATCGTTGAGATCATCTATGGCAATGAACAATACATTTGGTTTATTTACTTGTATTGCTGCATCCTGAGAAGGTGATTGACAACTCAGCATGCCCAAAAGGCAGAGGATAGGAAAGTAGTAGTTCATATTGGGTCTTTTAGTGAAAAATAAGAATAAATGGGGAAAAAATAGAACATGCGGATATCATCTTTCACTTCATCCAGTATTTCTTGTAAAAAATAAGTCGTGAACTCCATCTTTTGAAAAAGAAATTTATCTTCACATAAATAACATTCTCCTATGAATCTTCGGACCTACTCTTCTTGCATCCTGTTCATAACCATACATTCTCTTTTCATTAACGCTCAACCTCGTAATGATGAGAAACCCAATATCATCTTTATTATGGCAGATGATCTGGGGTATGGTGACCTGGGTAGTTATGGTCAGCGGGAGATCCAGACTCCTCGTTTGGACCAACTTGCTCTAGAAGGGATTAGGTTTGCCCAATGTTACACTGGTTCTCCAGTATGTGCTCCCTCCCGATCAGTATTAATGACGGGCATGCACACAGGCCATACGACTGTAAGAGGCAACTTTGGGAAAACGGGTGTGGTAGGACTGGGAGGAGGCAAAGGTAGAGTGCCGCTCAAAGCAGAGGACTACACCCTGGCAGAACTGATGAAGGATGCTGGGTATGTAACTGGTATGACTGGTAAATGGGGGTTGGGAGAGCCCAATACACCCGGGCATCCCAACCTACAAGGATTTGATGAGTTTTTTGGTTTTTTGAATCAACGTCGAGCTCACCATTACTTTGTCGACTATCTATGGCATAATCAGGAAAAGGTTATGCTAAAAGGCAATATGGATGGCAAGCAGGAAGAATATGTCCATGATCTGTTTACTGAGTTTGCCCTTGATTTTATTAGTCAGAATCAGGACACGAACTTTTTTCTTTATATCCCTTATACCGTTCCCCACGATGCATATGAGATCAATGATACCTTATCCTATGCGGATAAATCATGGAATTGGAAAGAAAAGGTATATGCTGCCATGGTTACTACCATGGACCGGGACATAGGAAAGATACTAGATCTACTGGATACCCTGGGGATTACAAAAGAAACGTTGATTTTCTTTTGCTCTGACAATGGAGCCGCACAACGATGGGAAGGAAGATTTGACAGTTCTGGACCTTTGCGAGGGAGGAAACGCGATCTGTATGAAGGAGGAATTAGAACCCCAATGATCGTTAAGTGGCCTGGCTTTATTCCGGCAGATACATTGAGCCATCGTCCCTGGTATTTTGCGGATATCTTACCCACGCTTGCAGAAATCGTACATATAGTCCCTCCTCAAGAAACTGATGGGGTGAGTATATTACCTACACTTATGGGTAAAAAACAGGATCTCAATGATCGGTATCTGTACTGGGAATTTCACGAAAGAGGGTTCCAGCAAGCTGTACGCCAGGGAGGGTGGAAGGCCATCCGACAGGCTAAGGATTCTCCTCTTGAACTCTACCATATTTCCCAAGACCCCATTGAATCGAAAAATGTAGCAGCGCAATATCCTGAACGGGTTAGTGCATTTGAAAATTTATTAGATACGGTTCGAACAACCTCCATAGATTGGCCAGTAGAATAAGTGTATGGATAGCCACTTATTTACTTATTTTACTGAAATAAGAGACTTTTACTGGTTTTTTTCTCACTTATCACCTCAATAATTTCTTCTTTCTGTTGACCATGGGCTTTATTGATAGGTTTAGACAATATTCTATACTTCCCAGGGAGTAATTCAAATGAAACTTGTTTGCCATATGTTCTATTAATCGCTACTTGAGAGCCCTGTGCTACAGGATAAATTCTTATCACTGCATCTATACTATCATTACCATGAATAGTAGATATTAATAAAGTACCACTAGAAATATTATGAGCAAACTCAATCGTTTCATTAGGCAAAACTTCAATTCGATTAAATATTTTTTCTGGTTTATTCTCAACTTCCAGCATTTTTAATGAAATATCATACAGACCTGAGGTTAGCGAAAATTGGATGGGATTCGTTTGATCTGTTGCATAAGAACGACCTTTTGCAACTTCTATTCTTTCATCAGTGGGGGAAATACTTACAACTGCATCGGATAATGTTCCATTTCTTGTAATTACTATTTTTACATTTCCCGTACTAAAATCCACTTCTTTGCGGACTGTATCTGAATCTCTAATCTCTATAGGGGACAATATTTTTCTAGTGTTTCCTTTAAACTCCAAAGCACGAACTAAAAGGTCATATGTTCCAGCAGGCACATTCATAATTCTTGGATTGGTTTCAGCAGACGTATACGTTCTTGATATAATGTCGCGTTGGGACTTGTCATGGGGTATTAACTGAATAGAAACATCTGTAAGCTTATTATCTGCTTCAGCTTTAATAGAGATGTAGGCATTATTTATTGCAATGGACGACTCAACTGCCTGATCAAGAGCTCTGACTAGCTCCTCATAACTATAGGCATCATAATAGAAACCTCCACCTGCCTGAGCAATACATTCCAGTTGAGATACATCATTTTCTTCTATTCCTAATCCAACAACATGAGTAAGAATTGATATCTGTTTTTGTTTAGCAATTCTTACAATATCGCAAGGATTTCCTTCACAAGTTTCCAGTCCATCGCTAATTAATAGTATCGTAGCAGTTTCATCACTATCTGAAATCTGGCTAATTGTCGTCTCAAGTGCCTTTGAGATAGGAGTTCTCCCTATTGGATTCAAGGCATCAACTTTTTCTGCAAAACGTTTGCGAGAAAGTGTTTCTAAGGGTAATATCCACTCAATATCATCGCAATCCTTTTCTCTTCTGTGGCCATAGGCAAGTAATGCTATTTGGGTATCATCAGGTAATTTATTTACCATATCCTTTAATACCTTTCTGGCAAGTTCAATTTTAAATTCTCCATCTATCTTTTGCCACATTGAACCCGAACCATCCAAAATAAGATAATAGCTTGTAGATGGGTTTTGGCCCCAAACCTGAGGTCCTGTTAGAAATATATATAATACATTGGCAAGTATGATGCTTCTGAACCAATGATGTTTCATATATGAAAATTGTGTTAGTTATAACTTAAGACTTTTTTGATAAGCCTAAATTACATTTATCTATAAGTAAAAACTAACCTTACTCATAAATTCAAGTTAACGTGATATGATATATATTACATCTCATTAATTACATTTCAATTTATGGAGCAATCTATTTCTCTCAAGGAAATCCTCAATTTGGACAAACGCATACGTGCAACATTTATCAACTGTTTATCGGGTTTTAAAAGCGG
>CAZZEC010000067.1:0-29205 GCA_964652565.1 uncultured Bacteroidia bacterium | reverse complement strand
ATCATCAGGTGAAAATTCATTTCTTAACTACTTGATACTATATTCAGTATTTACTAATTAAATATTACAAGATTTCAGGAAATATTAGCAAAATATAGTTAAATATTGCATGTAAGATTCTCACACAATTAGCGTGCATAAAAAACTTTAAAAATTATCTCCAATACCTCAAACAAACAGATTATTTCAGCAGTTGGCTTTTTACTAAGTATTGTAAATCAATTTATTACTAAATTTAATTATCTAGTAACATTTCATAATGTGTTCATTGTATACGTTATTTTATTACTGATATTTTTTTGTTTATATATATAAATGTACGTATTTTTGGAATGTTGCTTAAAACCAATTAATAACTCTACTAGAAGCTTAACGCAGCTCCACAAAAGTCAATTTATGATGCAACTTATTTATTTACACAAACCCAAGACCTGGAAATTTACTCAACGATGTTTGAGTATTCTTTCATGTCTACTCTTTTGTATGGCACTTTCAAGTGTGTCATATGCCCAAAACTCTTGTTCTGAATTATTTTTCTCGGAGTATATCGAAGGGTCTGGTTCTTCCAACAAAGCCCTTGAGATATACAATCCTTCATCAGATTCCATTGATCTGAGTAATTATCAGGTTCAACTTTTTCGGAATGGAAATAGCGAGCCTACTGATATAGCTGATCTTGAAGGTATTATTGCCCCTGGAGGGACATTTGTTATCTGTAACAACAATGCGGAATTTGACTCTTGTCAATTTTCAGGTGGTGCAGTTATGACCTTTAATGGAGATGATGCTATCGCAATCTTTAACGAAACTACAGCAAGCATTGTAGATCTTATCGGTGTAATCGGTGAAGATCCTGGTTCATCTTGGCCTGTAGGCGAAGGAAGTACTTCAAATAATACGCTGGTAAGAACCAATACCGTTACCGAAGGAACTACTGATTGGTCTGTTGGGGCTACTCAATGGAGTATCCTTGATATTGACGACGTTAGTGGATTGGGAATGCATGATTTTGATGATACTGCATGTGATAGTGTATCAGATGAATGTACAGCAAATGCAGGTACCCTTGCCGGTGCTGCACTGGATACTTGCTTTTCTGGAGAGCCTTTAACTATTTCTGCTACACCTAATGGCGATCAAGTCGTACCCGAGGGTTATAGTACTTTATATGTATTGACTCAGGGAAATGATCTCATCATACAGGCTGTAAGCGAAGAACCTACATTTGATGTTTCTAGTGATGGGCTCTTTACCATCCATACATTAATCTACAACGGAGACTCTACGAATGAAGAATTTCTGGATCTATCAGTAGTGGTACCAGGTGAGACTTCTGGTGTAGACGTTCTCAACATAGTTACTGAAAATGATATTTGTGCAAGCCTGGATGTAGCTGGTGCTCCATTCGATATCGAAGCTTGTTCAGTTGATACTTGTCAAGCAGACGCTGGTACACTCGCAGCAGATCCTTTTGGAGATAAGGATTGCTTAGCGTCAGAAGTAGATTCTATTTCAATATCGGCAACACCTACAGGTGATGCTAACGTACCTGAAGGCTATTCTTTGGTATATGTACTGACCACAGGTGAGGATCTCGTAATTTTAGCTACGGGTGAAGAACCCAGCTTTACCGTTCAGGGACCTGGTGTGTACACAATCCATACGCTTGTCTATGTAAGTAATCCTGAACTCAATGATTTCCTTGACCTGGGAGTAGTAGTACCAGGAGAGACTACAGGTGCAGATGTACTTGATCTTATCAAAGAAAATGAAATCTGTGCAAGTCTTGATGCTACAGGTGCTCCTTTTGTGATTGAAATATGTACAGAGGATACTTGTGAAGCTGACGCGGGTACACTTACCGCTGTAGAATTAACAGATGAAGATTGTATCGATCCTGAAGATACTACTTCTGTTGTTTCTTTAGTAGCTACTCCAAATGGCGATATCGTCGTTCCCGATGGATATTCTAGTATATATGTGCTGACTAGCACTGATAGCTTAGTCATTGAAGCAGTAGCTGATACGCCTACATTCGCAGTAGCTGAAGCGGGTCTTTACACGATCCATACCCTGGTATATGATGGGGATTCTGCTAGTGATAATTTCTTAGACCTCAGTGTTGTAGAATTCGGAAAAACTACTGGAGGCGAAGTTATTGCCCTAGTAACTGAAGCCGGAATCTGTGCTTCACTAGATGTTGCTGGTGCAGCTTTTGATGTAACAGAATGTGAATCAGTAACTGATACTTGTGAAGCTGATGCAGGAACACTAACTGCAGTAGAATTGACTGAAGAGGATTGTATCGATCCGGAAGATTCAGCATCTGTAGTTACTATCACTGCTACGCCTAATGATGATATCGTCGTTCCTGATGGTTATTCATTTATATATGTGCTGACAACTACTGATAGTCTGGTAATCGTTAATGTAGCCGATACGCCTTCCTTCGAAGTTGCTGATGCAGGCCTTTACACGATCCATACTCTGGTATATGATGGGGATTCTGCTAGTGATGACTTCCTCGACCTGGGAATTGTAGTTCCTGGCGAAACAAAGGGTGGTGATGTATTAGCACTCGTTACTGAGTCTGAAATCTGTGCTTCACTTGACGTTGCTGGTGCAGCTTTCGATGTAACAGAATGTGAAACAGTAACTGATACTTGTGAGGCTGATGCAGGAACACTAACTGCAGTAGAAT
Organism: uncultured Bacteroidia bacterium; assembly: GCA_964652565.1. GTDB lineage: Bacteria > Bacteroidota > Bacteroidia > J057 > J057 > JBCCTX01. The sequence continues at coordinate 26,504 of CAZZEC010000067.1, read as the reverse complement.
TGACTGAAGAGGATTGTATCGATCCGGAAGATTCAGCATCTGTAGTTACTATCACTGCTACGCCTAATGATGATATCGTCGTTCCTGATGGTTATTCATTTATATATGTGCTGACAACTACTGATAGTCTGGTAATCGTTAATGTAGCCGATACGCCTTCCTTCGAAGTTGCTGATGCAGGCCTTTACACGATCCATACTCTGGTATATGATGGGGATTCTGCTAGTGATGACTTTCTCGACCTGGGAGTTGTAGTTCCTGGCGAAACAAAGGGTGGTGATGTATTAGCACTTGTTGCTGAAGCCGGAATCTGTGCTTCATTAGATGTTGCTGGTGCAGCATTTGATGTAACAGAATGTGAATCAGTTGAACCCGCTCCAAACGGATTATTCTTCTCAGAATATGTTGAAGGAAATTCAAGTAATAAAGCTCTGGAAATCTACAACGCTTCTGGTGTGGCCGTTGATTTGAGTAATTACCTGGTACAAACATATGTCAATGGTGATACTGTGCCTAGATTTGAATTGCTTATGTCTGGTACATTAGAGCCAGGTGAGGTATATGTTATATGTAATGCAAATATCGAGAATAGTGAGGAATGTGATACAACAGCTTCTGTTGCCAATTTCAATGGGGATGATGCAGTAGCGTTAATCAATGTATCAAATGGTGATACATTAGATATTATCGGAGTAATCGGAGAAGATCCTGGAAGTGAATGGGAAGTAGTTGATGGTACGACACAGAATCATACAATTATTCGTTTCCCAGAAATTACAGAAGGTACTACTGACTGGACTCAAGGTGAGACCGAATGGTTTGCGCTTCCTGTAGATGTATTCGACTCTTTGGGATCTCATACAGTGGTTGAACCTTCTTCTTGTCTTGCAGATGCAGGAACACTAACTGCTGACGAATTAGGAGATGCTTGTATCGATGTAGAAGACTCAGCATCTGTAGTTACTATTTCAGCTACACCTAATGGCGATATCGTAGTTCCTGACGGTTACTCATTCATCTATGTATTAACCAGTACAGATAGCTTAGTCATCGAAAATGTTGCAGATACGCCTGCATTCGAAGTTGCTGAAGCTGGATTATATACAATTCACACACTTGTATATGTTGCTGACTCTGCTAGCGAAGACTTCTTAGATCTTGGTGTAGTAGTTCCTGGCGAAACTAAAGGTGGTGATGTATTAGCACTCGTTGCTGAGGCTGGCATTTGTGCTTCTCTGGACGTTGCTGGTGCAACATTTGATGTGAAAGAATGTACAGATTGTCTTGCTGACGCAGGAACACTTACTGCAGATGATTTGGGAGATGCATGCATCGATGCCGAAGATACTGCCTCTGTTGTTACAATATCAGCTACACCTAATGGCGATATCGTAGTTCCAGAGGGCTATTCATTCCTCTATGTATTGACCAGTACTGATAGCTTAGTTATTGAAAATGTTGCGGATACGCCTGCATTCGATATTACAGAAGAAGGGCTCTTTACCATACATACTTTAGTTTATGTTGCTGACTCCGCTAGCGAAGATTTCTTAGATCTTGGTGTAGTAGTTCCTGGCGAAACTAAAGGTGGTGATGTATTAGCACTTGTTGCTGAAGCGGGTATTTGTGCTTCGCTGGATGTAGCTGGTGCAGCATTCGAAGTGCCAAGCTGTGATGTAGTAACTGATACTTGTGAGGCTGATGCAGGTACATTAACTGCCGTAGCACTTGCTGATGAAGATACTTGCTTTGATGGAAGTCAAATCAGTTTGGAAGCTACGCCTAATGGAGATGTGGTAGTTCCCGATGGTTATTCATTATTATATGTATTGACAAGAGGAGATGATTTAGTGATCCAACGAGTGAACACTGAACCTTCTTTTGATATTGCACAAGCTGGTGTCTTTACTATCCACACATTGGTATATGTTGCTGACTCTACTAGTGATGACTTCCTGGACTTAAGCGTAGTCGTTCCAGGTGAAACTACTGGTGGTGATGTACTAGCGCTTGTTACTGAAGCGGGAATTTGTGCTTCGCTAGACGTTACTGGTGCAAGATTTGAGATCCCAGTATGTCCTGGAAGTATCGACTGTCCTGAAGAATGTGTATTGACAGATTGGAAAGCAGATTCTTTGGCAGATGATGGATATCCGCTAAACCATGCAATTTATTTATACACTTCTCCATTAGATCCAGATCGTGAAAATGGAAATGATACCGACTATCAGCGCTTTGTTTGGGAAACAGAAGGAAAATGGACAAACTATGGAGACTCTGCGGTAGTAACAGGAACTGTAGTAAGTAAAGTTGATACTTCTGCTAAGTTTGAAGTTCTTATCATCGCTACGAATCCTAAAAATTGGGAAGAATGGTCAGCTGGTGGTGGAACGTTCATGGCACAGATGCCTGAAGCTGCTGAAGCTGCTGAACAAAACTTCATGGATTGGTCATTCTGGATCATTAGCGAAGAAAGTAAATTAACAGGAACAGGTTCTCTAGAAGGTATTGAACTTATGCTTTCTCACGTTCCTGTAGATCTATCAAAAGGATTACAAGTAGGTATCGGTGCAAACGATAAAGATGGAAGCTTCGGAATCAGTGGATGGTTTGGCTATACTGGTGAATTCAATGGCCGTAGAATTGGTGCTGCTGGTGATATCAATGTTGATCTTGATCTCGAAAGCTGTACGACATCTGATGAATGTGGCGAGATTATCGCTCCTACCATAGTTGGAGATATTTCAACCCGTGTGCTTCCAACTGAAATCATAGAAGTAAGCTGGGAAGTTGTTGCTCCTCAGATCTATACTATGGCAAGCAAAATATCAGTGGAAAAATCGGTTAACGGTGGTTCTTATGAAATGATTGATGAAGCTAAAGCTGATGCATTTACGAAGCGTTATACGTTCTACGACAGTAATGTTTCTACTGGTGATAAAGCTAGCTATCGTATCAAATCTACGTTCAAAGACGGAACAGCTGACATTAGTAGAAATGCCGTTCTTTCTTGGGAATCTAACCTGTTCGAAGCGTATCCAAATCCTGTTTCCAATATACTTTCTGTACGTGCTATTAACCCACTAGAAGGTGAGCACCTAATCAGATTGTATGACATCAATGGAAGAGAAGTTATGCGCAAAAACGTTAGTGATTTCAGAAGAGACTTTACGATTGATATGAGAGATATGGGCCGCAATCTGTATATCATGCAAATTGCATCACCTGATGGTGAAGTTCAGACACTTCGTATCTCTGTGAAGTAATGGTATATACACCATTCTGATTTCATAGAAATATATTCAGATATAAAGAGGAAGTCTATTTTGTAGACTTCCTCTTTTCTATTTTCACCCACCCTCGTATTTTATCATTTGGGTACAATAGGTAGATCAAGAATGATTCTAGTTCATTTCTCGACAATCAATTTCTAAGTGTAAGGGTATTCAAAATGAGATTTAAACTTTCCTGAGCTTGCTCGTATCCTGTTAGTCGTTGATCCAGTTGAGGAACCAATTGCCTCATCTGTCGAGGATAATCCTCTGCCAAAAGATGTAACATAAATGTTATTCTATCCTCCTCAGGTAAGGACTTGTACCAATCATCTATTTCTCTCCGCAAAATCTCTAAGGCCACATCATTATCAGAAGCAAATTTCATGATGTGTTCAGCAGTGCCTCCATCCGTTCCTTTTCTTACGGCTTCACTAAATAATTCTACAAACCTCGCCCCTAATACATGATATTTATCTTCGGAATCTCTTTGTATATCAGCTGCAAGCCTATCTAATTCAGTACGGGTTGCTGCACTTAATGGGCCTTCCTGTGATGGAGGTTCACATGAGGAGGAAATGATCAACAATCCTAGTATAAAAAAATATTTGAAAGTTGTATCCATTTGCAATGTTATTCAGCTTTACAAGCTTTTTTAAAAACGAAAAACTTATATGAAATATCTAAGATTTCTCCATTTATATTTAATTAATGAAAATCTCTAGTACTTTGCCAGTCTATACACTATGTAATTCAAACAATTATCAATGTATGGATGATTTAGTAAGCAAACATCCTCAGGAGTTCTTTGTAGATTTGAGAAAAATTGATTGTAAACAATTTAATATGAAAGTCATTATTTTAACTCTTTTGGTGCTAGGAACCTGGAGTACATTATTCTCGCAAAAAAACAAAAAGAAAGATTATTTAATCACCATATCTACAGAATACGGTGAAATTCTATTGATACTATATGATGACACTCCAAAACATAAAGAAAATTTCGTCAAATTAGTCGATTCCAAATATTATGATAGCACAGCCTTTCATAGAGTTATCAAAAATTTTATGATACAAGGGGGAGATCCTAACTCTAAACCAGGAGGAGATATATCCATGATTGGAAGAGGGGGGCCAGGCTATACGCTGGATGCGGAAATACTTCCTGATAGTAAACATAGAAAAGGTAGTTTAGCCGCTGCAAGGTTAAGTGATCAAGTTAATCCTGAGAAAGCGTCAAGTGGCTCACAATTCTACATTGTACAAAATGAAACAGGAACACCTCATCTCGATGGTAAATACACAATTTTTGGAGAGGTAATACAAGGAATAGAAGTGGTAGATACCATCGCAAATCAGCCCGTAAATCGACAAAATAAGCCCGAAAATGATATTTATGTGATTGTCAAAGCTAAGAAAATGCGGAGAAAGAAAATTCAAAAAAAATATGGTTACGAATACAAACAAAGCCAATCATAACAGGTTTTTGTTTTATTAATATTTATCTTGCTTTACCTATATTATTCAACAAAAATGTTTTTCATAAGTGGTATTTTAATTGTTTTAATTACGATGGTCGCAATGGAGGGGTTTGCATGGTGGATGCACAAATATATTTTGCATGGTCCATTGTGGTTTTTGCATAAATCACATCATGAGGTAAATAAAACCTGGTGGGAATGGAATGACCTTGTCTCAGTAAGTTATGGATTGATAGCTGCGGTTTTTATCATATATGGTATTGCAAACGGGCATTGGATTCAATTTATAGGATGGGGAATCACGATGTATGGATTATTGTACTTTTACTTTCACGATGTCATTATTCATCGTAGGATTAAGATTAACTACAACTTTACTCATTCGTATATCAAAAGGCTCATCAGAGCTCATAAGATACATCATAAACACTTAAAAAAGGAAGATAGCGAGGCCTTTGGCTTCTTATATGCCCAGAAAAAGTACAACCCAAAGTAGATATTAACTAAATCCCAATTTACTGAAATCAATTCCGGGTATATTGGGCAGTACCCCTTTTGTAGCATCCTGTAACTCAGCTCTTCCTTTTTCTTCTGCATCTTCCAGTGCCTTATTTACAGCTGCGGTAATCAGATCCGTCATTGTTTCTGGGTCATCTTTATCAATAATATCTGGATCTACAGTGATCTTGAGGATCTTTCTGTTAGCGTTAGCAGTTACCTTCACCATTCCTCCACCAGCTTCACTTTCAACGATAACACTGTCTAATTGCTCCCTTACTTCTTTTAACCGGTCCTGCATTTCTTGTATCCGGCCCATCATATCTTTAAAATTGAACATAGCTTTATTATTTATTTATACTAAATATACAAGAATTAGTAGAAATAGTTCACATTGATTTATCTCTTACCTCAATCATAAAAGCATACAGAGACAACAATTAAATCTTATGTTTAGAGCTGTTTATCAATTAGAACTGTTTATCAATGTACCTGTAAAAATTATATAGTACCATGAATTAGTACCATGAATCTTCAAGATAATTCTTATCAGAAGATTCATGGTCATTATGTTGAAAATCCTACGATATTTCGACTTTCTTAGGTTCACTTTGAGGTCTTAAGCTTCTCACTGCTTTACCAGCTTTCCACATTTCGGATTCTCTCAATTCCTTTAATTCCTCTTCCAATTTTTCACGATAATCTTCTCTTTGATTCGCTTCAATAACAATTTTAGCCTCATTTCCAGAAGCCACACTTTCATATAGCTCGTCAAATACAGGAACTACTGCCTCGCGAAACTTATGTCTCCAATCTAATGCTCCTCTCTGTGCTGTAGTGGAGCAATTGGCATACATCCAGTCCATTCCATTTTCAGAAACCAACTTGATCAAACTTTCAGTTAACTCTTCCACTGTCTCATTAAATGCCTCAGACGGTGTATGACCGTTGGATCTGAGCTTATTATACTGTGCTTCCATTACCCCCGCAAGTGCCCCCATTAATATACCCCTCTCACCTGTAAGATCGCTAAATACCTCTTTTTCAAAAGTTGTTTTAAATAAATACCCTGAACCAATCCCAATTCCAACTGCTAATACACGGTCTTTAGCTCTCCCCGTTGCATCCTGAAAAATTGCGTAACTAGAATTAAGCCCTTGTCCTGCCAAAAAGAGTCTTCTTAAACTAGTACCTGACCCCTTTGGGGCAACTAATACCACATCTACATTGTCTGGAGGAATAATACTTGTCTGGTCTTTATAGGTTATCCCAAAGCCATGCGAAAAATATAATGCGTCTCCGGCATTTAAGTACTGCTTGATTGTGGGCCAAGTGGAGATTTGACCTGCGTCGGATAGCAAATTAAAGATAATGGTGGCTTGTTCAGCAGCCTCTTCTATTGAAAACAGATTTTTACCGGGTTCCCAACCATCAGCCACAGCTTTATCATATGAACGAGAGGGATTCCTCTGACCTACAATAACGTTGAATCCATTATCACGTAAGTTAAGTGCCTGTCCCGGTCCTTGTACACCGTAACCTATGACAGCAATTACTTCATCCTTTAATATTTCCCGAGCTTTCTCAAGCGGAAATTCTTCTCGTGTGACGACTTCTTCTATCACGCCGCCAAAATCAATGTTAGCCATAATTATACTACTATTATTGTGGAGAAAATCTTTGAAAAATGATTGAATATATAAGATTATACATAACCATTTGAATCAACAAGTTGATACTATTCTGAATGGTTATTTAATTTGTCTACTGCTAGAGATTTTGAATCAATAGATCCCGCTGTGGCTTCTTCAATAAATTTGTCCAAACTGTAATTTCTCTTCATAACCGAAACCAATCCAGACCTGGCAAATTCCAATACCCCATAAGGTTCCAATTGTTTGAGCAATTCTTGTGTCTCCTCGTGTTTTCCCGTTTTCTCAATCACCAAATACTCTGGTTCTACTGTAAGTATGCGTGCATTATACTGTCGTATGATCACTTCCAGTTTACCATTCACTAATGATTGAGTAGACAACTTATATAGAGCCACTTCCTGATGTACTACCCCCTCTTCATCGTGTAGAAACGCATTGAATACACCTATTACCTTATCCAATTGTTTGACTACTTTATATACATCTTCGTAAGTCATCTTTACAACAATAGTAAAGCGATACACACCCTCCACTTCTGACTCTGAAGCAGTAAAACTGTCCAGGTTAATTTTACGTCTGGTAAATACCGTCGTAATCCTGTGTAATAAACCAGGAATATTTTCAGTGAATATAGAAATGGTATATGATTTGGGTTCACTCATAACCTAAATTATTAAATAATTGCATAATTTCCCTTTTTAAACGATGTGCATGGCCACTACTCTAATCGTATATCTGAAATACTTGCACCAGAAGGTACCATCGGAAAGATATTTGCTTCTTTCTCAACTACAATGTCTAATAAATAAGGGCCTGGTGTTTCAAACATTTCCCTCAATGCAGATTCAAGTTCTGCACGTTCTTCGACTCTCTTGGCAGGCACGCCAAAACCTTTGCTAATCATCACAAAATCTGGATTAACTAGTTCTGTAAAGGAATATCTTCGATCAAAAAATAATTGTTGCCATTGACGAACCATCCCCAAAAAATTGTTGTTTAATATAATAACTTTTACAGGTGTTTGGTTTTGAGATAGGCATCCCAGTTCCTGTAGTGTCATCTGGAAAGCACCATCTCCTATAAAGGCTACAACTTCTCTTTCAGGTGCAGCAATCTTTGCTCCAAATGCCGCAGGAAGTGCAAAACCCATTGTACCGAGTCCACCTGAAGATACCCATGCGTCTGTATCATGATAATTATAGTATCTTGCTGCAGCCATCTGATGCTGACCTACATCCGTTACTACAATAGCCCTACCTTCTGTTATTTCAGATACTCTATGAACGACCTCCCCCATATGTATCCCTTCAGTCGTAGGATGAATGTCTTTTTCAATAACTTTTTCGTACTCTATACGGTCACACTCGTGAAATTCTGTTACCCATTCAGGGTAGCTTTTTTCCTCAACCAGCGGAAGTAGCGCGTTGAGTGTAGCTTTTGCATCTCCTAATAATGGTACATCAACAGCTACGATTTTATTTATTTCTGATTTATCAATTTCTATATGAATGATTTTTGCTTGTTTAGCATATCTATTAACGTCTCCCGTAACCCGGTCGTCAAATCGCATGCCGACGGCAATCAATACATCACATTCATTGGTCTTGATATTAGGTCCATAGTTACCATGCATTCCCAACATACCCATATTCAAGGGGTGATCTGTATCGATGCAAGATAGACCTTGTAAAGTACATCCCAATGGGATACCCGTTTTCTCAACAAACTGCTTGAATACTTCCTGAGCTTTAGAAATCATTATTCCATGACCCGCTAAAATCATGGGTTTACTTGCTTCATTGATAAGCTTTGCCGCTTGCGCTAGTGCTGTATTCTCCGTCTTGGGAACAGGAATATAACTTCTTATACTTTTACACTTCTTATATTCAAATTCTAATTCCCCAATTTCTGCATTTTTACAAATATCAATGACTACAGGTCCTGGACGACCGCTCTCAGCAATGTAAAAGGCCTTGGATATAGCATCTGGAATTTCATCAGCAGATGTTACCTGATAGCTCCATTTAGTCATTGACATCGTAATACTGATAATGTCAGTCTCCTGAAATGCATCCGTTCCCAATAGATGCTTGGGTACCTGACCGGTGATACAGACCAAAGGGGTTGAGTCTATCATAGCATCGGCAATCCCCGTTACCAAATTCGTTGCACCTGGTCCAGAAGTCACCAGACATACACCCGCTTTGTTAGTAACTCTTGCATAACCCTGAGCTGCGTGTGTCGCTCCTTGCTCATGACGCACTAAAATGTGGTTTATCTTATCCTGATAATCATATAGTGCATCGTAGACAGGCATAATCGCCCCGCCTGGATACCCAAAAATGGTATCAACACCTTCCTCTAACAATGATAAAATAACAGCTTCAGCTCCAGACACCTTTTTCCCGTGTTTGCCAAGCTGTGCTATTTCCAATGTCGATGCTGTTCTTGATGTACTCATTACTTTCTTTATTGAACAGTTGTTATTAATATTAATTATGAAAAACAAGTTAACAGGCGAAAGCCTCATTAACGGCTATATCATCTATTCATCCGTTACGCATCCTTCAGAAGCTGAAGACACGGTTTTACTATACTTATAGAGCATTCCCCTTGAAAACCTAGGTTCTTTGGGCTTCCAACGCGCTCGTCTTCGACTTATTTCTTCGTCGGAAAGCTCTACTAAAAGTTTATTTTCTTTGGCATCAATGACGATATGATCCCCATCTTCAACCAAAGCTATAAGTCCACCCAACTGAGCTTCTGGAGTAATATGGCCTACTACAAAACCATGAGTCCCTCCTGAAAATCGACCGTCGGTAATGAGGGCTACTTTCCCCCCTAGCCCCGCTCCCATAATAGCAGCTGTGGGTTTGAGCATCTCTGGCATCCCAGGCCCTCCACGAGGTCCTTCATATCTTATAACTATGACTTGACCAGCTTCTATTTTTCCTTCTTTGATTCCGGTATTTGCCTCTTCTTCACTGTCAAAGACGATAGCTTTCCCTTCAAATTTCTCTCCCTCTTTACCTGTAATTTTGGCTACTGCTCCTTGTTCTGCAAGATTTCCAAACAACATTTGCAAATGTCCGGTAGCTTTTAGTGGAGATTGTATAGAATGTATCACCTTTTGTCCATCTTCAAGTCCTGGAACCTCTTGTAAGTTCTCTGCAAGAGATTTGCCGGTTACTGTCATGCAGTCTCCATGCAAAAGTCCTTCTTCATACATCATTTTCATAACTGAAGGTGTTCCCCCAACCTTAAACAAATCCTCCATCAAATACTTTCCACTGGGTTTCATATCCGCTAATAATGGCACTCGATCACTTATTCTCTGTATGTCAGCTAAATTCAAAGACAATTCTACAGATTTTGCCATAGCAATCAAATGAATTGCTGAGTTGGTCGATCCTCCTAATGCCATGACCATCGTTAATGCGTTTTCAAAAGCTTCCATGGTCATAATGTCCTTGGGTAGAATCTCCTTTTCGATCAAACCCATTAAGTTACTCCCTACATCCAGGCATTCTTTCCTCTTTTTGATATGCCTTGCAGGATTTGATGAGCTATAGGGTAGACTCATGCCCATCGCTTCGATGGCTACAGCCATAGTATTGGCAGTATACATACCTCCACAAGCTCCAGCACCTGGACATGCATGCTTGATCACTCCCTTGAAATCCTCTGGCGTAATCTCGCCACTTACATGCTTTCCCCACGCTTCGAAGGTAGAAACAATATTCAAAGACTCATCTTTATAGTGGCCGGAAGCTATGGTCCCACCATACACCAAAATAGAAGGTCGGTTCAACCTACCCATCGCCATAATCGCTCCAGGCATATTTTTATCACAACCTACCACAGTAATCAGCCCATCATACCACATAGCCCCCATAACCGTTTCTATAGAATCAGCAATAATATCTCTTGAGGGAAGAGAATATCTCATCCCTTCTGTACCCATAGAGATCGCATCGCTCACTCCTATTGTATTAAAAATTAATCCAACCAGTTCCTCTTGATCTACTCCTATTTTAACTTCTTCTGCCAAACCATTCAAGTGCATATTACAAGGATTACCCTCATATCCAGTACTTGCAATTCCTACAAGTGGCTTGGAAAGATCTTTATCTGTTAGCCCTATGCCATATAGCATAGCTTGTGCTCCTGGTTGGGAGTCGCTTTGTGTAATAGTTTTACTGTATCTATTATTTGCCATTGTTAAATAAGTGTAGAATATGTTTGATCTGCCTGTGTAACTAGTTGGTGATATTTCTTTGATAGAAGATAGCCCATAGAATCTTCCCAGTCCAATTTCATGGCATGATCCTCAATTTTACATACAGGTGAAACATCGGTAGCTGTCCCTGTTAAAAATGCACTGTCTGCTGTTAGTAAATCTTTAGGCTCTATTTCTCCTTCTACCACTTTTAAGTCCAACTCATTTGCTAGGTGAATAATCGTTTGACGAGTTATACCTGGAAATATTTTTTCTATTCCAGGTGTGTACAACACTTCATCTTTCTCAATAAAAATATTTGCTCCGGCAGTACAAACAACTTTTCCCTCATCGTCCAGCAATATTCCATCATCAAAACCTAGAGACTTTGCCTCTGTTGTGGCTAACACGTTATTTACGTAGTTCCCACAAATCTTGGCATCTATGTGAAAAGAGGAAGAAGATGGCTTTCTATAGCTAGAAAACTTCAAATTCAGTTCTTTATCACCGAATAGCTTGCCCCATTTCCATACGGCCATAAAAAAGTGTGTCTTTGTACTAGCTGTTAATCCCATATTGGGAGCTGAAAAAATAAGTGGACGTATATATGCTTCAGAAAGGTAATTTCTTTGAATTAACTCATAGCAAGTATTGCGAAAATGATCAAAAGAGATCTCGTAATTCACATGCATTTTTTTTGCTGAATACATCAAACGCTTGTAATGCGCATAAGGCTTAAACATCTGAGGGCCTTGTGATGTGGGGAAGGCACGTATTCCTTCAAACACACCTACACCATAGTGCAAAGTCTGTGAAAAGAGATCGCACTTAGCATCTCTAATCGGTAATATGTTCCCGTCCAAATAAATAAGGGTGTCCTCTTCGTAATACATAATAATATCTCGTTTCTAAATAATCACCCATTATAATAATAAAGCCATCCTCATCAGAGAATGGCTTACCATAATATCATAAAAAAGCCACCCTCAGAGTCGCAAAATGACTACTACTAAGACTAGTACTAGAGGTATGACTTGAAATAATTTCATTTTTCTTGTATATGTATATCAAAAATGAAAATGGAGTCCGAGAATTCCAAATAATTTCTCAATAATTTTATGAATGATGAGATTATTCTAATCTACTTTCAACAAATTTCTGCATATCTTCTTTGTAACTACTACTCACAGGAACTTCTTTCCCAGGAAGTTGAATCTTGTTATTTTGTATAAGCTGTATGTGTTTAACATTAATGATGTATGATTTATGCACGCGCTTAAATTCATAAGCAGGAAGCCTGTCTAGCATTTTTGTCATACTCAATAATGTGAGTATTCTTTGTTGTGTGGTATGAATAGCGATATAATCACGCATACCCTCGATATAAAGTATATCATCATAATTTATCTTAAAGAACCGAGTATCTGATTTGACAAAAAGATATGTTGACTCTTTCGTTTTTTTCCGGGTATCTGCTTCGGGTAACATGAATTGTTTGGCTTTATTGACACCTTTTAAAAACCTTTCAAATATGATGGGTTTCAACAAATAATCAATAGCATCCCATTCATAGCTCTCCAACGCATACTCCGTATGAGCAGTTGTAAAAATTACCATAGGCTTCTGAGTAAGGCTCTGTAAAAACTCCAACCCCGACAAATCAGGCATCTGTACGTCTAAAAATAGAAGATCTACATGATGCTGGTGCAAATACTCCAACGCCGAATGTGGATTCTGGAAAGCTCCTTTTAATTCCAAGCCAGTGATTTTATTGGCAAATCGCTCAATAACAGACAATGCCAAAGGCTCATCATCAATAGCTATACACTTTAAAATAGTCATAGGTGTAGTATAAGTTCAACATGATACCTATCATCCGCAGTATCCATGTTGAGTTCATAGGATTGCGGATATAACAATTCGAGTCGCTTCTTCACATTCGTAAGACCGATCCCGCCGTATGGTTTTTCAGTATGTATGGAGCTTTTGGAAAGAGTATTTTCAGTAGTAAAGATCAGTTTAGTTTCGCAAATTTCCAATCCTGTTTTTACAAAAGAGGGATAAATGGTACTTAAGCCATGTTTAAACGCATTTTCAATAAATGGGATGAAAATCAATGGGGCAATTTTTTTATTCCCGGGAAATCCATTAACCTCAAATTCTACTTGGCTCTCCTCCCCTAGCCTGAGCTTCTGCAGATCGATATAGTTTTGTATATAAGAAATTTCCTTGACTAAAGGTACAAACTCATCTTTCGCTTCGTAAATCATATATCTCATAAGATGAGATAACTTGGCAATTCCTTCTGCAGTGTCTTCATCGTCATTTTCGTATGCCAATGCATAGAGACTGTTAAGCGTATTAAAAAGAAAATGGGGATGAATTTGATGTTTTAAAGCTGAAAGTTCAGCTTTTAGCTTTTCGCGTTCTAATATCCTACGGAGTCTTTCATCTTTAAACCACGCATAAGCAAAACCTGTCAGGTTAGCATAAGTCAATAGAAACAAGTTGATAAACAAATGAGTAGGAATCATTCGGATCAGATTTTGCCAACTGATCAACCAACTGTGTTGAACAATACTTCTTATATACATCTCATTCACCACACTCTCAAAAATGCTAAACAGTAGCCAATAAATGAGGTTTATAAAAACTAAATAGCTAAATTTGCGCTTTTTAAGATAAACAGGAAGCGCTAAATGTGCATATGTATACACCATTAAGGCTTTGACGATAATCTCATAGGTAGTAAATAGCCAAAGTTGTTGTTGATCCAATGTCGCTATAGATATAGAAACCCAGCCCAAAGGCCAGGGACTAATAATCAGATAGATAATGATCCATATAAACAATTGGATAAAAATGTATATCTCTCTCAATTTCATAAATTTGGATCAATTTCTATTAATATACCTATGTAAGCCATAAATAGATATATTATTAAGTAAATTAATTCTATTTTTGCAGGTTTGTGTAACATTTTGCTTCTTATATCTGTTAAAAATTAGAATCATTCTAAATAACAATCAATATGTCTGATAAAGTTGTGTCTCCAGAAATTAGTAAGGATGAACAGATCATACAAGAAGTTACGGGACAAAAATATAAGTATGGTTTTGTAACAGATATTGAGTCTGATCAGGCACCTAAAGGTCTGAATGAAGATATTATACGATATATATCCGCTAAAAAGGAAGAACCAGAATTTGTACTGAATTTTCGTCTGAAAGCATTTAGACACTGGCTGAAGATGAAGGAACCCAAGTGGGCGCATGTACAATATCCGGCAATAGACTTTCAGGATATTATATATTACTCAGCACCTAAGAAAAAGCCTAAACTCAATAGCCTGGACGAAGTAGATCCCGAGTTATTGAAAACATTTGAAAAATTGGGAATTCCGCTACAAGAACAAAAAGTACTTGCAGGTGTAGCTGTGGATGCTGTTGTAGATAGTGTATCCATTAAAACTACCTATAAAGAAAAATTAGCTGAGCAAGGTATCATTTTTTGTTCTTTCAGTGAAGCACTTCAAGACTATCCTGATTTAGTGAAGAAATATCTGGGATCTGTAGTTCCTTCTACTGATAATTATTTTGCTGCACTCAATTCAGCAGTATTTACCGATGGCTCATTCGTATATATTCCCAAAGGCGTGCGCTGTCCTATGGAATTGTCGACCTACTTTAGGATCAACGAGCAGAATACAGGGCAGTTTGAAAGAACATTAATAGTTGCTGAAGAGGGAAGTTACGTCAGTTATCTCGAAGGTTGTACAGCACCCATACGCGATGAACATCAGCTTCATGCTGCTGTGGTAGAACTGGTAGCATTTGACGACGCTGAAATCAAATATTCAACAGTACAAAATTGGTATCCCGGGGATTTTGAAACGGGTAAGGGTGGTATATATAATTTTGTAACGAAGCGCGGGTTGTGTGCGGGTAATAACTCTAAGATTTCCTGGACTCAAGTTGAAACAGGTTCAGCTATTACCTGGAAGTATCCAAGTGTAGTTCTTAAGGGAGATAATTCAGAAGGTGAATTCTATTCAGTAGCTGTTACAAATGGTATGCAACAAGCTGATACGGGTACGAAAATGACTCACATCGGCAAAAATACCCGGAGTATTATTATTTCAAAGGGTATATCTGCGGGCAAAAGTAATAATAGCTATCGCGGACTGGTAAAAATAATGAAGGGAGCTGAAGATGCCAGGAATTTCTCTCAGTGTGATTCACTCTTAATCGGTGATACCTGTGGTGCGCACACATTCCCTTACATAGAAGTAGCAAACCCTACAGGGCAGGTTGAGCACGAAGCTACCACTTCCAAAATCGGAGAAGATCAGATATTCTATTGCAACCAAAGAGGTATCGATACCGAAAAAGCAGTAGGTCTTATTGTCAATGGGTACGCTAAGGAAGTGTTGAATCAATTGCCTATGGAGTTTGCAGTAGAAGCTCAAAAGCTGTTATCAATCAGCCTCGAAGGAAGCGTTGGATAATTACAAGTGAGAATCCTTCAAATTTATAGTTAGGTTTAAAAACGAATCACTTTATGTTAGTAATAAAAGACCTCAAAGCTTCAATTAACGATAAGCTTATTCTCAAAGGGGTAGACCTGGAAATCAAAGCAGGAGAAGTACACGCCATTATGGGACCAAATGGCTCGGGTAAAAGCACACTCGCCTCTGTACTGGCCGGAAGAGAAGATTATGAAGTAGAAGGAGGAGAAGTACATTTTCACGGTAAAGATTTGTTGGATATGGAACCTGACGAGCGCGCGGGAGAAGGTCTGTTTTTGGCTTTTCAATATCCAGTAGAAATACCTGGGGTGAGTATGGTCAATTTCCTGCGTACTTCTCTCAATTCTGTGAGAGAATATCGGGACGAGGAACCTCTCAGTGCGGGTGAGTTTTTGAAACTCATGAACGAGCGAAAAAAAGTGGTAGAATTAGATTCTAAACTTACTAAAAGGGCTGTGAATGAGGGTTTTTCAGGGGGAGAAAAAAAGCGAAATGAAATATTTCAGATGGCTATGCTAGAACCCACGCTTAGCATTTTGGATGAAACAGACTCTGGCTTGGATATAGATGCGCTAAGAATCGTATCTGAAGCAGTGAATAAACTTAGAAATGACACGAATGCTTTCTTGGTAATTACTCACTACCAAAGATTATTGGATTATATAGTTCCTGATCATGTGCACGTCATGTATGATGGAAGAATCATAAAGTCTGGAGATAAAAATCTCGCCTTGCAGCTTGAAGAAAAAGGCTATGACTGGTTGAAAGCTGAGGCATCATCGATTTAACAAACTGTTTTACATTTGCAAAGAAATACTTACATGGCAACGAAAACCGTCGCTAAGGATGAAATAAAAACTGCATTTATTGAGCGCTTTCGTACTTCATCTATACATACTGATGGAATAGGTGCTACCCATAGAGAAAAAGCGATGCAAGCGCTTGATCATTTGGAGATACCTACCAGAAAATGGGAAGAATGGAAATATACTCAGTTAAGTGCACTTGTCAAGGACTCCTATCAAAAAGGACAGTCATTTGACTGGAATTCCATAGATACATTCCTTATTCCCAACCTCAAGGCTGATGTGTTGGTTTTCCTCAATGGTATTTTTGCTCCTCACCTCTCAAACATTACTTTCCTCAAAGACCAATTAGTCATCAAACCCTTGGAGGAAATAGATGAAGAGGTCGGAAGAAGTTTTGAAACTTATTTTGGAAAGGTTATTTCTGCTGAGTCCAACATCTTTTCTGCCTTGAATGCTGCTTACCTGGAGAGAGGGGTGTTTATCCACCTTCCTAAAAATGTTGTGGCAGAGCATCCTATCCATATTCTGCATCTTACCCATCCCGATTCACAAGCTACTGGGATACAACACCGTAATATTTTTGTTACCGAAACGGGGAGTAACGTAAAAATCATAGAGACCTTTCATACGCTAAGTGAAGGTAATTCCTTTAGAAATGCAGTAACAGAAATATATCAGCATCCAAACTCCAGGCTGGAATATGTAAAGGTACAGCAAGAATCCAATGATGCTTCTCAAATAGATCAAACGGCTATCTATCAATTGGCAGATACATATTCTGCGATTTATACGCTGTCATTTAGCGGAAAGATTATCCGTAACAATTTACATATAGGACTTCATGGCCCCAATGCAGAAGCTCACCTCATGGGCATTTACATGCTGGACGGAATACAGCATGTAGATAATCACACGCAAGTCGATCATGCTGTCCCCAATTGCTACAGTAATGAATTGTATAAAGGGATTATGCATGAACAGTCTACAGGGGTTTTCAACGGACGTATTCACGTATACCCAGATGCACAAAAGACAAATGCATTCCAATCCAACCGCAATATTCTGCTCTCTGATAACGCGAATATATTTACCAAACCTCAGTTGGAAATATATGCAGATGACGTAAAATGTAGCCATGGAGCTACTACGGGAAGATTGGATAAAGATGCTATGTTCTATCTCAGGGCAAGAGGACTGAATGAAGAAACAGCGAAGAAATTACTGATACAGGCTTTCGCAGCTGAAGTTGTGGAACACATATCTATTGAACCAATAACTGAACATTTGGTATCTATGATTGAAAACCGTTTCTAGGTTTTCAATAAGTAGTGCGATGATGTTAATAATGTCGTATTAACTTATACAAGTAAGTGATTAGACAATATTATTTTGTAAAACAAATACTAGCTATTGTGGCTTTTCAATAAGTGCGGAATTAATTCCGCACTTATTGAGAATGGAATAAACTATAAAATAATTTAGTCCTTCCACTTAAAGGTACATTATCCCATTGCAGAGACGGATAGCAGTTAAGAGAAGGAATATTATGTGTAGAAAGATTCTTACTCAAGGACCAGTAGATAAGATCGCACGATCTAGGACTTGGCCCCCCATTCGATACCATTAATTATTGAACAATGAAGGAACAAACATTGCATACACACAATACATCCTGGAATATTGAAAAGATACGCCAGGACTTCCCTATACTACAGGAACAAGTACATGGGAAACCCTTAGTATACTTCGATAACGCAGCAACATCACAAAAGCCTGCTTCCGTTATCCAACGAATAGAGGAGTACTATGAGCATGAAAACAGCAACGTTCACAGAGGGGTACACTATTTGAGCCAGCAGGCAACAGACGACTTTGAACGTACTCGGCTATTGGCCCAACAGCTCATCAATGCAAAACACAGCTATGAAATAATCTTCACTAAAGGTACTACGGAAGGAATCAATCTCGTAGCCAACTCTTTTGGAAGAAAATATATCAAAGAAGGTGATGAAATCCTCATCACTCATATGGAGCATCACTCCAACATCGTTCCCTGGCAATTGTTATGCGACCAGACGGGCGCTACACTTAAAGTAGTTCCTATCAATGATGAAGGAGAGTTAGATATGGACGCATTCTATCAACTGCTCAATGAAAAAACGAAAATTGTATCCATAGTATATATTTCCAATTCCTTAGGCACAATAAATCCTGTAAAGGAAATCATTCGGGCAGCACATGAAATAGATGTACCTGTACTTGTAGATGGTGCACAAGTCATCCCTCATCAGGCGATAGACGTTCAGGAATTAGATTGTGATTTTTTCGTATGCTCAGGACATAAAATGTTTTCCCCTACAGGCATTGGTTTTCTGTATGGAAAGGAAAAATGGTTGGAAAAAATGCCTCCTTATATGGGAGGTGGAGACATGATCAAAGTAGTAAAATTTGAAAAGACCATCTTTAGTGATCTTCCCCATAAATTTGAAGCAGGCACCCCACATATCGAAGGTGTGATCGGATTAGGGGCCGGAATCGAATATATTCAAACCCTTGGGTATGACAAGATTGGTGCTTATGAGGAAGAACTTTTAGCCTATGGAACTCAGAAACTTCAAGAAATCCCGGGTGTTAGAATCATTGGTACCGCCAAACAAAAAGCAAGTGTAATATCCTTTTTGATCGATGACATTCATCCCTATGATGCAGGTACGATTGTCGATCAATTGGGTATTGCTATTCGCACGGGTCACCACTGCACCCAACCTATTATGGAAAGATTGGGTATACCCGGTACCATGCGTGCTTCTTTTGCTTTTTATAATACCAAAGAAGAAATCGATCGCCTGGTGGAAGCCATCTATAAGGTGAAGCAGATGTTTGGGAAAGGATAGGCAATGAAAACTATCCTCATCACCGGAGCTGAAGGATTTATAGGTAGTCATGTAGTCGAACACTTTGTTCAGCAAGGGTACCAGGTGAGAGCATTTACCTGGTACAATTCCTGGAGTTCACACGGTTGGCTGGATACCCTACCGAAAGATATACAGCAATCGATAGAACTCTTTCCAGGGGATATCAGGGATCAGGAACGCGTAATGAATGCGGCACAAGGACAAGAGGTTATCATACATTTAGCCGCATTGATCACCATACCTTACAGTTATCTTGCTGCATCCAGTTACCTGGAGACCAATACACATGGTACACTTAATATTCTTCAAGCGGCGAGAAAACACAATTGTGAACATGCGATTATCACCTCTACATCCGAAGTGTATGGAACAGCAATGTTTATACCAATCGATGAAAACCATCCCTTACAAGCACAATCTCCTTACAGTGCAACAAAGATAGGAGCAGAAAAGATGGCTGAAGCCTTCTACAAAAGCTATCAATGTCCTGTAACTATCGTAAGACCCTTTAATAATTATGGTCCTAGACAATCTGTAAGAGGGCTGATTCCATCCTTGATTTTGCAACTTCTGCATCACCAAGAGAACATTCAATTAGGAGATCTTAGACCTACACGAGATTGGATCTATGTTACTGATACGGCAAGAGCATTAGAGTCTATACTACTCACTGAAGATACCATAGGTAATACGTACAATATTTCAACGGGTGTTGAAATTTCTGTTGAAAAGCTTGCCCACTTATTGATCAATAAAATTTACCCAAAAGCACAAATCACTTCTGACTCTCAAAGAATCAGACCCGAAACCAGTGAGGTTTGGAGATTGTGTGGAGATCACAGTCTTATTACTCAAACTACAGGTTGGAAACCTAACATATCCTTGGAAATGGGTCTTGATAAAACTATACTTTGGTTTAAAAATCAATTAGATATAGGGAATTTTCGTGATTATTCTTTCAAGATTTGAATTTGCAAGCAAATATGATCATATTTGAGTAATTTTTTTACTCAATCATTATATGATAGAAGCCCTCATTTCTTCTAAGACGCGCATTAAGCTGCTCTTGAAATTTTTTCTAAATAGTAGTAACAAGGCGTATCTCAGACACCTTGAAAAAGAATTTGGAGAGTCTACCAACGCGATTCGTGTTGAATTAGATCGTTTTGAAGATGCTGGTATGTTGATGGCTGAAACTGAGGGTAATAAAAAAATTTACAAAGCCAACCTACAACATCCCCTTTTTAGTGAAGTACACAGTATTGTAAGAAAATATGTAGGACTAGATAGAATCGTTGAATACGTAGTAAACAGATTAGGTAATGTGGAAAAGGTATACTTAGCAGGAAGTTTCGCCCGTGGTCTGGATAGTCCTATTATAGATCTCGTTATAGTCGGTCAAGTAGATAAATTGTATCTCGTAGAGTTAGTAGAAAAGGCAGAAGCCCTGATCAACCGCAAAATCAGATATCTTCTCATCGAAAGTGAAGAGGATTATGATAACCTTTATGATCAAATGACCAATCACCAACCTAATTTATTGGTATGGAGTCAGTAGGGCCTGATCATGATCAGGCCCTACCATACCATCAATACCCTGGATTCTGTACCAAATTGGGATTGTCTACTACCTGACTAGCAGGGAGTGGAAACAAAATATGAACATCAGGATTGAAATTGAAATCATTTCTCACCGATCCAAAGTCAATACTTCCTATATTAATCATTCCTCCCAAATGCCAACGACGTAGATCAAACCAACGTATCTCCTCAAAGGCAAGTTCCCTTCGACGTTCATCCATGACCCATTGCATGACAGTAGAAGGGTCTGACTCCCCTGTATCCAGATCAGCAGGAACTTCAGATACTGTTTCACCCGAATTTCGTGCTCTGGCACGGATTTGATTGATCAGTGTTACAGCCTCAGATAGGTTTCCACCCGATTGTACAATGGCTTCCGCCTTCATCAATAATACATCGGAATAGCGTATCACCCGAGCATTGTTGTAATAATTGGGGTTTCCCGTACTTCTGGGACGCTCTACGTATTTCTTGACTT
Source organism: uncultured Bacteroidia bacterium (assembly GCA_964652565.1). Classification (GTDB taxonomy): domain Bacteria; phylum Bacteroidota; class Bacteroidia; order J057; family J057; genus JBCCTX01. The sequence continues at coordinate 5,068 of CAZZEC010000067.1, read as the reverse complement.
CGGACGTAGCAGGATCAAAGGTAGAAGGTATTCTTGGGTCTCCCTCTTCAAACATACTCATCAAAGGTTCTGTAGCAGTGTATATAGGTGTACCAAATTGCCCGAAATTGTTGTCAAAAAATCCCCAATATCCACTGATTTCTCCCACTACATCAAAATCATCATTAGAAAGCCATACATTGTCATTGGCAAGATTTTGTCCTAGTTGAATTTCAAAAATAGACTCTACACCATTCTCAAGTTGCTCATCAAAATTATCTCCAAATATGGGCAATAATGAGTGATTCTGAATGCGGTCAAAGGCTTGTATAGCCGCTGCATAATCCTCATTACTACCTGTAACAGATGCGCGATACAGCAATGCTTTTCCCAACATGCCATTGGCGGCATGACGATCTGCACGTCCGATCATTTCAGGTCCCCATGCATCGGGGAGTAAATCTTTCGCTTCATTCAAATCAGTTATTGCCTGGTCTAGCAACGCATTACTCGTAGAGCTAGTAGGAAAAAACCCATCTGAAGTGGTAATACGGTCCAAAATAACCGGAGCTGTACCAAATATATTCCACAGCATGAAGTTCATATAACCTCGCAAAAAGAGTGCTTCCCCTCGGTGCGTATTTCTTAGCTCTTGGTTGGTATAGACTTCATCAGCCAGTTCCTCCTGCTTTTCCAGTAGCGTGTTGGATCGAGCAATAAGCTGATAGGCAAACCGATAATAATCATTTACGTCTCCGTTAGCGGCATTGAGGTTTCCAAAAATCTCGAAAGCATTGTTGCCACTGGTAGTAGCATCATCATCGGGTAGTATGCGGATGTCGTGCAACCAGTTGGCACCTCGATAATTGTAGAAAAATACCAGTTTCTGATAAATGCCCAATACTCCGCGATCAAAAGCTGTTTCACTGGAAAAGAAATCGTCCGAGTCAATATCTTGAAGATCAACCCCAAGGTACTCTCGGTCATCACAGCTGATAAATGCCAAGAGAAGACCAAAGATTATCGTAGCTGTTAGTGATCTATTCATAATTTGAATTGTTAATTTGATTGTAAATTCTCTTAATCTGTCTGAGATGGTAAAGCTTGTTAGAATGCTAAATTAACTCCTGCGCTTAGTATCCTAGGTACGGGAACGACATCATTTTCAGGGTCTATCCCACTCCAATTGGTAAAAGTAGCTAGATTGGAACCTGCAATATAGATGCGTAACTGTGTCATATTGCCAAGCATCTCTCTTACCTGTGGCGAAAAGCTATACCCTATCTGTGCTTGGCGCAATCTGATAAATCCTGCGTTTTCTACCCAGCGATCGGAAAACCGGTTATTGCCACCAGGATCTTCCGCTACTGCTCTAGGAATATCTGTATTGGTATTTTGGGGAGTCCAGCGATCTCTCACAGTAGTCCAGAAGTTATTTCCAAGACTTCCCATGGACTCTCCTGCCCTGCGGGCATTGTTGATGCGCTGAAAGTCTCCTACTCCCTGCAGAAAGATGCCTACATCAAAGCCCCTCCATTGTACATCCAGATTTAATCCACCAAATACAGCGGGTAAAGTATTTCCCAGAAATACATTATCAAACTGATTGACGACGCTATCTGCAATAGGGTTGACCAAGCGCCCTGCAATCACGTCTTCCTCCGTAGGATTGCCAAACTGATCTACAAAAATAATGTCTCCAGGTGCTTTATCATTGTTGCCTGGATCGTCAAAATTCTGTAACCATGCATTGATCTCTTCCTGAGATTGGAAAATACCATTGGTCTCGAGTCCCCAAATGTAAAACATAGGAAACCCCTCCTCCACACGTCCACCATTACCACCAAAGGGTTGATCGGAGAATACTTCCAATACCCGATTGTGAACTGTAGTCAGATTGGCCGAAATATTAAAGCGGAATTCGCCAATAGTAGGTGCAAAGCCCAATTCCACTTGTACGCCTTGATTCCGGGTCCTGGCAGTATTGATGGTGGGATTTTGCGTATTTCCTACGACAAAGGGCAAAGTAACTTGCTGAAGTACCCCATCTCTCAAACGGTTATAATACCCTACATCAAAAGTTACCAACCGATTAAATAATTGACCGATGATAGCAACGTTTGTAGTATTTTCCTTTTCCCATGTGAGATCCGTAGAGGCGAAGTTAGGAACAAAAGCTCCCTGGCCTGTGCTTGCATTTCCTCCTGGACCTGGTCCAATCGTGTAGCGAGGTGCTTGAGAGATATTCTCGCGCCATTCGTTGGGGCGTGCTACCTGATTATTTCCTACTTGTCCCCATCCTGCGCGTACTTTAAGCTCATCGATCCAGGAAATACCACTGATAAATGCCTCTTCACTGAGACGCCATGCAGCTGAAACTGCAGGAAACGTTCCCCAGCGGAAACCCGGAGCAAACTTGGAAGAACCATCAAAGCGTATAGAAGCATCGACAAAAATCTTTTCTGCAAAGCTATAGCTAGCACGTCCAATTACCCCCTGATAGCGGTTGCGATAGCGAAGGCTACTGGTATTAGAGTTTTCCGGAGTAGCACCTCCTAACTGAAAAGGAGGACGATAATCACGAGGATCATCTAACGCATCTTGCAGATCTTCTTCTGTTTCAAATAATTCTGTAAGCGGATCTTCATTTAACACTTGCTGTACACTGCCCGTGACTAAAAAGAACCGCTCCTGTTGTTCGTTATATCCTGCTAAGAGTCCTATTTTATGGTTGCCAAAGGTTCTATCAAGATTGAGTGTCACGTCCAATACCTGATTGAGATTTTGGGAATGCCGCTCTCCATATGATGAATAAACTCCATTGGGTTCTGGTGCCTGTGCGTTTCCAGTGATACTGTATTGTAACGTTATCTGTGGATAGCTCCATGTCGTGCGCTTATTTAGATACCAGTCTGCACTGTACTGCCCTCGTAACCGAACACCTTTAATCGGCTCGAGCTCCAGATAGGCAGATCCAATAGTCCGGTACACATCAAATCTCCTTCCACTGAGAATGGAATTGGATCGTGCCAGATGATTGGCTTCTGTCTCTGGACCATAGAGCAAGCCTGTACGCCCATCTGCCAGGGTATCAAACTCCCAGGCCATGCCATTGGGATTGTAGCGTGTGAGTGCTGTACGAGCAAATCCCAGTGGCTGTGAAGGATCTTCAAAGGGTTGCCAGGGAGGCGTTCCTAGTGCATATGCCTGTAGGTTCCCCGACCGGTTGTCATACCCATCGGTATAGCCAGCCCGAAATGTTTCCCCAAATCTTATCCAGTTGTTTACCTTATAATCTGAGTTAATGCCAAAAGTATAACGCTTCTGATCATTCGCCATAAGCGGACTTTCAATAAATGTGTATCCTGCATTGATGGCATAATTCCCATTCTGAGAGCCCCCCGATACATTGAGATGGTAATTTTCATTAATTGCATTATCATTTAACATAATATCCTGATTATCAAAGGTTTCGCTATTACCTAAGAAAAAAGGACTGCTCGGGTCAAATTCTGCAGGTATAGCCTGTGCATTCGGATTATTGTTAAACATTTCCTGATACAGGGCTGTATATTCCTGTGTGTTTAGGACATCAAAAGTTTTAGGGAGGTTTTGTATCCCTCGTTGTGCATTGAAACGTACAGTAGTTCGACCTACAGTTCCACGCTTTGTTGTAATTAGGATTACACCATTTGCCGCCCGAAATCCGTAGATGGCCGCAGCAGAAGCATCCTTCAATACAGATATAGACTCAATATCATTAGGGTTAATCAGGTTGAGAATATTCTGAGACCCTCTTAAGTCCCCTGCTGCTTGGGGGTTAATTGCGTCTTGAGACTCTGAACCAAATTCAGTGATGGGAATTCCATCAATAACGATGAGTGGATCGTTATTGCCAAATGAACCAATGCCCTGAATTTGTATATTTACTCTTGAGTTTGGATCTCCTCCCGGTTGGGTAACCAACACGCCAGGAATTCGTCCTTGCAAAGCTAGCTCGGTTTGCATAGCCTGAGACCTCTCAATGGTTTCAGCATTGACAGTAGAGATATCCGTAGTAATGGCTTGTCTTGCCTTTTGACCATATCCGATCACTACCACTTCATCTAAGGATGAAGTGCTTTCAATCATTGTAATGGTAACCTCACTTCGCCCCTCTATATTCACTTCTTGTTCCACATAGCCAATGTAGGATATGATCAACGTATTAATATCATCTGAGAGCGTTAATTCAAACCGCCCTTCGCTGTCTGTAAGTGTACCTTGGGTAGATCCCTTGCCACGTACGGTGGCTCCTATCAGTGCTTCTCCATCTTCATTTAGTATCAAACCGCGAACAGTTTTATCCATCTGTTGAAATTGGATCATAGATGTTTTGATAGCTTCAATCCGCTTTTTTTCATTCGCACTGGCATACTCCAGGCTGATCTTCCCCTTGGATTCCAACTCCTGGATTCTGCGTATATTTTTTTCGAGTTTGACTAATTGTCTTTTCCCCTTTTTGTCATTCTTAAAAATGACATAAAAATTGCTGCCTAAAAATTTATATTCCAGTCCTGTACCTTTCAACAGTCGATTGATGGAGTGCTCGAAATTCTCTTCTTCATCGATGGTAAAGTCAACCTCCAAATTATCCAACATACTTTCGTCAAAAGAAACAAACACCTGATATTTCTCACTCAGCTCTCTGATAACCTCAATTAAGGGTCTATTTTGTGTGTCTTCAATGGGATTGGGAGGATTTCCTAATAGTCCGGAGATCCCCAGACCATAGAATCCAATGATTGTAGTCAACCAAATTTTGAGTAGTAGCTTTCCTTTCATAGTTTTGATCACTTTAATTATGTTTATGCATGTACCGGGGCTTCCCTGCCAGGAATTGCCCCGGGTCTTGTCCTTGGTTAATCCTCAGCGTGTAACAGGTAGACTTTCTCCTCTATTTTTTTCACTTTTAGATTTAGGGCATGCTCCAGGGTCTGAAGACCTATATTCATATCCTCCACAGGTAAGGCTACTGTAAGCACGTGGTTTTTTAAGGATTCATTTTGAAGCGTAATATCGATTCCATATATCGACTTTATCTCTTCCA
>CAZZEC010000066.1:0-29738 GCA_964652565.1 uncultured Bacteroidia bacterium | reverse complement strand
ACGTGAAATAGTAAGAAATAAAAGATAAAAAATTGTAGAAGACGAGTATAATGTAATGAAAAATTCATATCACGGTCTCAGTGAAGTAAAATTAGACAACAGACGACGGACAACAGACGACGGACAACGGACTGTAGTTTCAGCAATGAGCACAAATTAGCAATTTAATCATTTTTTGAGCTTATAATTTAACATTTTTCATACACTGCAAAGACTCAATTTGGCAACTTCACATGTATCAATGTTAACAATGACCCATTACCACGATAAAATTGTTCTTAAAACAGATTATTTGTTATTTAAGCATCTCACATTTTATGATATAAATACATGAAACGGTTAATTCCCATTTATCTGATTCTTACATACAGTCTGATTGGTTACGTGCAAGGACAAGTAGCAATATACGATTCAGGTGGCCCTCTTATGCCTGAGCAAGCAGCTTTTGATGTTACGTATTATGATCTTACGCTTCAAGTATTTCCTGAAGAAAAAGCAATTGATGGGAAGCTCCAAATGGATGCGCGTATTGTTCAACCTGTTGACATGATCGTATTAGACTTGGATACGACTTTTGATATCACAGGAATAGGAGAATGGAAAAAGGGAGAACTTATAGTGAAAGAATTTGAAAGAAAGAAGGGCAAAATATGGATAGATATGGAGCGCACACTTCAACCTGGGCAGATTATTACGGTAGAGGTAGCATATAATGGTCAACCCCGAATTGCTCCTAATCCTCCATGGGATGGAGGATTTACCTGGTCAACTACTGAATCAGGAGCTCATTGGATTGCCACTTCATGTCAAAAGAACGGTGCAGATCTCTGGTGGCCTAATAAAGACCACGTTTCAGATGAGCCGGATTCAGTAGGACTACATATTCGAGTTCCAGAACCCTTAATCGTTGCTTCTAATGGTAGACTTAGAAATCAGGAATCACATGGAGATGGTACTCAGACCTTTCACTGGCATGTATCTACACCTATTAATAATTATAACGTCGCACTAAATATTGCACCCTATGAAGTTATTGAAGGCGAATTAAAAAGTATCGCTGGTGATACCTTTCCTGTCTATTTCTGGGTATTGCCAGAAGATTTGGAAAACGGGCAAGAATTATTCCCCCAGATTTTGGATCATTTGAGATTCTATGAAAAAACGCTGGGACCCTATCCTTTCCGGGCAGATAAATATGGTGTCGCACAAACTCCACATTTGGGTATGGAACATCAGACCATTATCGCTTATGGTGCAGATTTTGAAAACTCTTCCATGACGGGCGTGGATTGGGGATATGATGATCTTCATCATCATGAGTTAGGTCATGAATGGTGGGGGAATCTGGTTACCTGTACTGACTGGAGAGATGCCTGGATTCACGAGGGGTTTTGTACGTATATGCAAGGATTATATGTGGAAGAAAACGAAGGGTGGGAAGGTCTGAAAAAGTTTCTTGCCAGAAGTCGATTTTTTAGTAATGCGCTTCCGATAGCCCCGAGAGAAACGAAGACCACTATGGAAGCATGGAAAGCTCCTATTTATCCAAAAGGAGCATGGATTTTACATAGTTTGAGAGCTGTAGTAGGGGATTCTGCTTTTTTTCAAATTCTCCGTCGCACTACCTATCCAGATCCAGAAATGGAAAAAATCACTGATGGAAGTCAAACCAGATTTATAACCACCAACGGATTTATTCACACAGCAGAAGCTATCAGTGGCCAAGAACTCGAATGGTTCTTTGAAGTATATGTGAGACAGCCTAAACTTCCCAAGTTACTGGCAGAACGAAATGGAAATCAGCTAACACTTTCCTGGGAAGTGCCGGATAATCTGGATTTTGAGATGCCTTTAGAAATTCAGGTTGGAGATGAAAAACAGAAAGTACTAGTACCTAAGGAAGGGATAAGTCTTTCCATTGAAGAGGATCAGGAATTAGCGATAGATCCAGATTATCGAGTGCTTTTCGAAACAGAAGACAACCTGGATTTGGCACCCAGTTCTAAGAATTGAGTTCAAAAAGATAATATTTAACGGATAGACCTAAGAGGTAAACTTAACGTTTGCCCCTAAGAAAAATGATTAATTAAATATTAATCTTATTCACTTACTTATGTTTCTTTTACTAGTTCCACTACCGTGATTTCTGGAGGAATTCCAAGCCTTCCTGAAAACCCTGCAAAACCAAACCCTCGATTTACATAGATGTATCTTTTACTTCTTTCGTAGAGTCCAGCCCACTGTGCGTATACATACTGAATAGGGCTCCACTTGATCCCAGGTATTTCAATGCCGAATTGGCAACCATGCGTATGACCAGAAAAAGTAATATCAATATCAGATTCCGGGAGAATTTCATCTTCCCAATGTGAAGGATCATGAGAGAGCAGTAATTTAACCAACACTTGTTCAGTTCCTTCCATCGCTTCTTCTAACCTTCCAAATCGAGGAAAACGCGTATATCTGCTCCAATTCTCAACTCCAATAATAGCCAACTGATCATTTCCCCGTTCAATAATTTCATGCTCATTCATCAATAACTTCCAACCTAGTGCCCTGTGAGTGGAAAGCATCTTTTGATGATGTACTTCCCAGTCAGGTTCTGATTCTATATCCTGAGAATAATGTCCATAATCGTGGTTTCCAAGTGTAGAATACACGCCTAAGGGCGCCCTTAATCTTGATAGAATAGGTTCAAACCCATTGACTTCCTTGATATCGTCATTAACTAAGTCACCAGTAAAAAAGATAACATCAGAATTTTGGTCATTCACTAATTCTACCCCCCGGGCTACAGCATCTTTATTGATAAAACTTCCGATATGAAAATCAGAAATATGAGTGATTTTGAATCCATCAAATGCATTTGGTAAATGAGGTAAGGCAATTTTTACCTTTTTAACCTGAAAATCATACTTACCTTTAAATATCGCATACAGAAATCCCGAAAAGGGGATTGCCGCTATTCCAAGAGCAATTTGGCTAATAAATTTTGCCCTTGAAATTGTGATCTCGGTTTTGGGGACTGAAATCCCTTGGCTACGAATCATTATAGATTGTATCAACCATCTACTGGCATCTTCGATTAAGAGAACTAAGATAATGATACACTTTGGTAAATATAAGGTAAAGAGTATACTTAGATAGAGATAAGCATATTTAATAGGTAAATGTGTTCTTCCTTCTAACAAACCGAATGCAGCCCAACTAAGATATATTGTAATGTGAAACAGCCAATAAACATATGAAGTCCATGCTTTTTGGGTACTAAGTGCTTTAAATGCCTGAAACCCGTATATGTCCAGCAAAACCATCGGTAACAATACAAACAGCCACTTCATCTTTCATCTGTAATTAGAAACCTAACTTTTAGCAAAAAATACAATACTTGAATTTTTTGTATGACATACCTAAATATGCCTCTCTCTGTACAACTTTGCAAAATTAAGGCCTTATTTCAACAATTGTTTTGTCTTGCAGTTGTAAATGCCTCTGCATTAAGGTATTTTAATAGTTAATTAAAATTAGATTAATATTAAAAGATGCATATAAAGATCGATTTGTCTCCTTTTACATACACAGGTGTTAATCAATTTGTTGAGAGTGAGTCGCCTACTAAAATACCTGACATATACAAAGACTCAAAAGAGTATAAAGAGTTGTTAGAGGAATATCAAGAAGAGATAGACGAATTACAAAACATGATGTATGCACATGACCGATATGCAGTACTTTTGATATTTCAAGCTATGGATGCGGCTGGCAAAGATGGAACCATACGTCATGTAATGTCGGGAGTAAATCCCCATGGTTTACAAATTTTTTCATTCAAAAAGCCTAGTAGTAAAGAGCTTGATCACGATTTTCTTTGGAGAACCACACGTTGTTTTCCCGAAAGGGGCCGGATTGGAATTTTCAATCGTTCTTATTACGAAGAAGTTCTTGTAGTAAGAGTTCATCCCGACATTTTACTACAGTATCAACGAATTCCAAAAGAATACTTACAAGACCTGAACATGGTTTGGGATCAGCGATATCATGATATCAAAAATTTAGAATTATATGCTCACAGAAATGGGATACATGTGGTTAAATTCTTTTTACATTTATCTAAGGAAGAGCAAGCAGAAAGATTTATATCGAGAATTGAAAAGCCTTCAAAAAATTGGAAATTTTCAGAATCAGATGTAAAGGAGCGAAATTATTGGGATAAATATATGGAAGCTTATGAAGCATGTATCAATGCAACGGCTGCCCCCCATGCACCTTGGTATGTAGTTCCAGCAGATGACAAGAAAAATATGCGTTTAATCGTGTCAGAAATTGTATTACAAACACTTCGTAAACTTGATATTCACTATCCTGTAGTAGATGAATCCAGAAAGAATGAACTATTGGGATTTAGGGAGAAATTATTGAATAATTGATCTTTAGATTTTTAGCAACTCATGTCTCATCTACATATAACTCAATTAACCCCTCTGGAAGGAGTGTGTGAATAACTTTTTGAGATTTATCTGCAGAAAGGATGATTTCTTCTACTGATGGGATCAACACTTCTTTGTCTTTATATCTCATGACAAAGAGATCCTGAGAACCGGATTCAATAATATCTTCAAGAATACCTAATGTCCCAAGATTTTTATCTTGTATGGTAAAGCCTAATACCTCAAAATAGTAAAATTGATCATCGGGCAGTACGGGAAGTTCCTGCTCAGAAATGAATATTTTGGAGCCTACTAAGCGTTCTGCATCATTACGTGTTTGAATGTCCTCAAACTTAATGATAACAGCTTTATCCACTGCTTTCATTCTGGATATCTCCATCAAACTAAAAGTTTGAGATTTATCGGCTATCCAAAATGATTTTTTATTTAAATATTCCCGAAGGTCGTGAACGTCGAAGACGGCCTTGATTTCACCGCGTACGCCATGTGCTTTGGCAATGTATCCGACTTCGACGTATTCCTCACGCATGTAACAAATAATTAAGAGAAAGAGCCGGGAATATATAAATTAAGAGGCTTTTGCTGCCTCTTTATCTTCTTTATTATCGGGTTCTTCTGATTCGGTACTTGCTTCAGTCTCTGGTTCTTCTGATTCGGTACTTGATTCAGTCTCTGAAGCGGGAGCGGTTTCAGCCTCAGACCCAGACTCAGATACTGTCTTTGTTGAAGCTTCTGCATCTGGCGCAGCAGCCTCTTCAGATCCCGCATCAGTTTCTGTGCTTTCAGTTTCCTCAGGTTGTGATTCAGCCTCAGCTTTATGCTGTACAAGTTCGATTACAGGTATTTCTTCAAGAGGCTTACCATGAATATCCACTTGAACAAACTTCTTCTTCTTTTTCGATTTTTTCATTTCCCACCAACTATTGAAGATCCGTTCCATCTCGTCCTCTTCTTTACCCTGTTTGATCAATGCAAACTTCAAGGTAACACCTGCATGTCTCAATATTGACCGAACAGTATTAGTGGGTTGTGCACCTACTTTCAACCATTTAATGGCGGTTTCATGATCTACATAAATTTGAGCGGGATTAGCTATAGGATTGTAAAATCCAAACTTTTCTATGTACCGACCATCCCGTGGCGCTCTGGAGTCAGCAGCCACGATTGCATAATGTGGCGCTTTCTTTCTTCCTTGTTTTTTAAGTCTTAGTTTTACTGGCATATGTAAATGTTGAAATTCCCGTGTAGGGAGCCTCTTATTAAATGAGGTGCAAATATATAGGGTTTTACTATAAGGAGCAATTATTTGTTACCAATTATTTAATAATTTTTTTACACAAAGTGTGTGGCCTAATAAAGCAAAGTAATGCTGAAAAGGTATGAAGGAGAAATGTCCGTAGCTGGAGTAGATGAGGCAGGCAGAGGATGTCTGGCTGGACCGGTTGTTGCAGCAGCTGTTATCTTACCCCCCAAAATTAGTATCTTAGGATTGAATGACTCTAAAAAGCTTTCCCATACACAGCGCATGGAATTGAGACCCAAAATTCTTGATCAAGCCTTGGCTTGGTGTGTGGGAATGATACCTGTTAGCAGGATCGATGAAATTAATATCTTACAAGCTTCTTTTGAGGCTATGCATGAGGCTATAGATGGTCTTTCTATTATACCTGATCTATTACTGATTGATGGAAATCAATTTAACCCTTATCTCAATGTCCAACACGAATGCGTGATAAAAGGAGATAGTATATATCTATCTATAGCTGCTGCGTCTATTCTTGCTAAAACATATAGAGACGAAGTAATGTGTATGTTAAACGAGCAATATGAAGGTTATGGATGGGAGAAGAATAAGGGATACCCCACCAAATCCCACAAGGCAGCAATCGCAGCACTTGGCCCGACCCCATTACATCGAAGATCATTTCGATGGAGATGATGTTATTAGACCACAGACGACAGAAAAGACCACAGACGACAGAAAAGACTACGGACGACAGAAAAGACTACGGACGACAGAAAAGACTACGGACGACAGTTTTCAGAACCACTAAATAATGGTTAGGCTTTCACCATTTTACAGTACAACAATACTGCCATAAAACAATTCAACCATACCACAATACATCCATTCATTTTTACTTAACTGCCATTCACACATTGAACTAATCTAGCAGCTTCATCTCATCTCATATTAATAGTAACCTATTACCAGCAAGATGTAGTTATTTCCCTATGAATCACGATTCTAAGGTAAAGCGTTTTATATTCTTATCTAACAATTTTTGATATACATCGTGTTGTACATAATACTTATGTCTTTGACTATCTATGTAAGAATGTGATCCATGAAGATTGGGGTAGGAATTTTTAATATTGTCTGTAAATTCTTGGATAGATTTTTCCTTATATTTTGCCTTCACGAATCGTGCGATAAGTTCGCCTTGTTTGCCAAATAGTCCATAAGCAGCCCCATCAGTTTCAAATCCGCCTATAAAGAAAAGATTATCAAATCTCCTATGAAATATTTCTAAATAGAAGTCCAGTCGATCTTTCTTATAATCCATATACTGATTGTCAATAAAGGGAAATATTCGTTCATATCCTGTAGCATAGATGATCAAATCTATCTGTTCTTCACTATCATCCTCAAAAACAACACTATGTGGTTTTAGAAGCTTAACAGCTTTCCTGGCTTCAATATCCCCATGACCAAGATAATGAAGAATTTGAGTATTCATTATAGGATGAGATTCTAGCAATTTGTGATCTGGTTTAGGAAGGCCATAATTTTCAAGATTTCCTACTATAAGTTTGTTAAGCAGGAATTCAGAAATGCGTCTATCCAGCCAATAAGGCAAATTGGGTCCTTTTTGATTATACACATCTGCGGGCATGCCCATTACATATTTGGGGATAAAATAGTACCCTCTTCTTAAACTGATGAAGGCTTTGTCAGCTACTCTTGCCGCATCGCAGGCAATATCTACCCCTGAATTTCCCGCACCAATAATCAGTACTCGCTTTCCCGATAATGATTCTGATTTAGTGTAGGTACGGCTGTGATATTGCTCTCCTTCAAATGTTCCTGGAAACTCGGGCAAATACTCATACCATGTCAATCCTGTCGCACAGATTACGCCACTGAAAATCTCGCTTATTCCATCATTGAAAATTGCTTCCCATTTTTTACCCTCTTCTAAGGGAATCAATCTATTTACTTCTCTATTAAATGTAATAAATGAATCTAATTGATGATGAGTTGCATAATCCTTAATATAGGATAGAATTTGATCGTGCTTGGGATAATCTGGATAATGATCCGGCATGGGAAAATCATTAAATCCTGAAAGGGTCTTAGAGGAGATAAAATGTGCAGACTCATACATGGGCGAATCGGAACGAGCGATATCCCAAATTCCACCTGGTTGAGATCCTTTATCAACGATTTCAAACGGGATATTGTGTCTTTTCAAAGCTTCAGCGGCAGCCAATCCCCCAGGGCCGGCACCAATAATTAATATTTGTTGACTCATAGTAAGATAGGGCTAATATGATTAGATCTATTAAAAGCGCAATGCTTATTTTGATTCATTTTAAATTAGGATTAAGTACAATTCAGATATGATTGCAAATAGAATATTCGTTAATTTTGTAGGACTGAAATATCTGACAGGTAATATATATAGTTTCTTTACATTGTAATTACTCTGTAGAACACATATATTCTTCCTTTGTAAAGGAATACAAGTATTACTACTTCAAATTCTTCTTGAACTACAACTCATCAAGTTATGGCTGTTTTCAATTTAAACATTAATGGAAAAGAAAAACAGTTTGATGTAGATCCTGATACTCCTATGTTATGGGTGTTAAGAGATCACGCCAAGCTGGTTGGTACTAAATTTGGTTGTGGAATTGCTCAATGTGGTGCCTGCACCATTTTGGTGGATGGCGTTGCTATGCGTTCATGCTCGGTTCCTGTTGAGAGTGTTGGCGACAAGGCCGTGATCACTATCGAAGGTCTATCTGAGAATGGAGACCATCCCTTGCAGCAGGCTTGGCTAGCGCATGATGTACCTCAGTGTGGATATTGCCAGGCAGGGCAGATAATGAATGCTGCTTCTTTGCTACAACGCAATCCCAATCCCACAGACGAAGAGATCGAATCTGCAATGAATGGAAACCTGTGTCGTTGTGGTACATACCTAAGAATCAAAGCTGCAATTAAAACTGCTGCCGAAAAAATGGGCTAATCATACGATCCGCTAAGTGATGTATCTCAAATCCCTTAACAATTTATTATGAATATTAATCAATCAACATATAATCGTAGATCTTTCCTTAAGGCCTCAGCTGCCGCTGGAGGAGGTCTTATGCTGAGCTTTGGCTGGCTGGCATCTTGTACACCCAAAGATAAAATGGCCGCAGGACATATGGCCAAGGGAATGCCTGAAGAATGGACTCCTGTCAATGCTTTCTTAAAAATAGGTGATAATGGAGTAGTTACTATCTTCTCTCCCAATCCTGAAATTGGTCAGAACGTAAAAACATCCATGCCTATGATCATCGCAGAAGAACTGGATGTAAACTGGCAGGATGTGATCGTAGAACAAGCGGGACTAGACACTGATAAATACAACCGCCAGGTTGCAGGAGGTAGTCAGTCTATCCGCGCAAGTTGGAAAGGCCTCCGTGAAGCAGGCGCTGCCGCCAGATACATGTTATTAGAAGCTGCTGCACAGCAGATGGAGGTACCTGCTTCTGAGCTTACAACTTCCGAAGGAGTTATCATCCATGAAGCTTCCGGAAAAAAATTAGGATATGGTGAGGTTGCTTCCAGTGCAGCCACAATTGAAGTTCCTGAGGAAATACCCTTAAAAGATCCTAAGGATTTTAAGATCATAGGTAAAAGTCAGAAAAATGTAGACGCTAAGAAAATCGTTACGGGACAGCCTTTGTTTGGACTGGATACGCAACGCGAGGGGATGATGATCGCGATGATTGAGCATGCCCCAGCATTCGGAATGAAACTGAAGTCTATCGACGATAGTGAAGCGAAAGCAATGCCAGGAATCAAGGATGTCTTCACCATCAATATTTCACCTGAAGATGGGCCTACAGAAAGATATGCTCACCCTGAAATGGTAGCTATCCTGGGAGAAACTACCTGGCAGGTGATGAAGGCTAAAAAAGCGTTGAAGCTTGAGTGGGAGCAGGATACTAAAGCAGAAAGCAGTGAAGATCATGAAGCTGCGCTAAGTAAGCTCGTCGCAAAAAGTGCTGATAAACCTTCCAGAAGAGATGGTAACCCTGAAGCGGCATTCAAGACAGCAGCGAAAGTAATCGAGCGCGAATATAGTGCTCCCTTCCTGCCTCACAATACCTTGGAGCCTATGAATTTCTTCGCTCACGTAACAGATGATTTCGCTGAACTGGAAGGCCCCATTCAAACTCCTGAGAGAACACGTTCAGTGGTAGCAGAACTCCTCGGAATGCCCGAAGATAAAGTATCCATTATGTTGACCCGCATGGGTGGTGGATTTGGACGTCGTCTCTTCGGAAACTTCTGTGCAGAGGCTGCCTTGATTTCTCAACATGCGGGAGTACCCGTAAAGCTCGTTTACACTCGCGAAGACGATATGACACAAGGTACGTATCGTCCTGCATATAAGATGCTGTATCGTGCTGCATTAGATGAAAATAATAACCTTGTAGCGTTTCATGTAAGAGGTGCAGGCGTACATGGTGGCCCGGTATTTGCCAATCGGTTCCCTGCTGGAACTGTAGATAACTTCCTTGCAGAAAACATTTCTCTCGACTCAAATATATCCACTGGAGCATGGCGTGCACCGCGATCTAACTTTGTCGCTTGTGCAGAACAGTCGTTCCTTGATGAAGTTGCGGAGGAGGCAGGAAAAGATCCAATTGATTTCCGCTTGGAATTATTCGAGCGTGCAATCAATAACCCAGTAGGAGAAGATAATGATTACGATGCAGAACGCTATGCAGGAGTTTTGAGAACAGTGAAAGAAAAATCAAACTGGGGAGAGGAAATGGAGGGAATTTACCGTGGAGTTTCTGCTTATTTCTGCCATAATTCATATGTAGCACAGGTGGTAGATTTGATGATGGAAAATGATAAGCCACGTGTGAAAAAAGTATGGTGTGCTGTAGACTGCGGGATTGTTGTTAATCCTGATGCTGCGAGAAATCAGGTAGAAGGAGGCATCGTTGATGGAATCGGACATGCGACATACGGTGCGATCACGTTCAAAGAGGGTATGCCTGAACAGAAAAACTTTGATACTTATCGACTGATTCGCCATAAGGAAGCTCCATTGGAAATTGAAACAGTCTTTGCTGACAATGGAATCGATCCCACAGGCTTGGGAGAACCTTCACTCCCTCCTATTCAGGCAGCATTGTCCAACGCGCTAGCCCAGGCAACAGGAGAGCGTGTATATGCACAACCATTTGCAAGAAAGATCCAATCTTTGGGAAATACTTGATCTTAAGTATACTAGTTTATTGGATTAGAATTATATATCACTATATCTGGCTTTTTGCCAGATATAGTGTTTTTTATTTCATGGGATGATGTTCTTTTTTTCAAGAAAGTACATCAACCGATCTGTAGATATCGGTCATGAGTATTTCGCAATTGAAAGATTGCAGCATCACTTTTTCTGTTAGAGAAGTAAAGCTACGAATATCCCAGGTACCATCTTTTGTCCGAAAATATACATCCACTGCATACTCATTTTGACTGATTAATATATACTCTCGTAAAGAGGTTAGTTGACGATAGTGTCGAAACTTTGCCCCTCTATCAAAAGCTACTGTTGATTCAGATAAAACTTCCAAAATTATGATAGGATTAATGATAGCATTAGGGTCTTTTTCCATTTTTTCAGGCTTACCACAAATAACTGATGCGTCAGGATAGTATGTTCGATTTGAAGATGGTATATGAATTTTTACGTCACTTGTATATGAAAAACAGTCATCATTATTTCCTTTGAAAAAGAGATTTACTTCTGTTATGAAATTAGCTGCAATGAGGCCATGTTCAGGAGATCCACCTGCCATTGCAGTAATCATCCCGTCATGGTATTCGTATTTCTTATCCAAACCTGATTCAAGATCTAGATAATCAGTATATGTTAAAGATGATAATGCTTTCTCTCCCATATGTAAGGTATTTGAATAATATACGAGAATATAGCGATAAGAGATAACTCCAGTTTTATATTTTGTTCCCAACTTAAATTTAACAAATTAGTATTAATGATTTACAATGACCCAATTTAACAATTCAGCCATTTAACAAAAATTACACACATAATGAACCCAGCTCTTTTTACTCAAGTAGACCAGTATTTCAATCAATTATTTAGTCTTGAAGACGAAGTATTAATAGAAACTCGGACGTCTATCGTAGAACATGGAATGCCCGAACACTCCGTCTCCCCCAATCAGGGACAATTACTCTTTTTTCTTGCTAAGCTGTGTAATGCAAAACTTGTGATAGAGATTGGAAGCCTGGCGGGTTATAGCACCATTTGGTTGGGTCGTGCATTACCTGAAGGGGGAAAACTCATTTCTATTGAAATTGATCCTCATTACGCGGAGGTGGCACGAAGAAATATTGCGAAAGCAGATTTATCCGAAAAAGTAGAAATAATCACAGGCGATGCATTAGCAGTATTATCTCAAATCGAGCAAGTAGCGTCAACTCCAGTAGATCTCTTATTTATGGATGCTGATAAACCTAACTACACCAACTATTTTGCATGGGGGTTAAGAATGGCTCGACCAGGTTCTCTTATCATCGCAGATAATGTCATTCGCGAAGGAAAAATTATCGACCCTAATAACACAGAAGAGAAGGTAATAGGAGTACGTCAGTACTGTGAGATGCTTGCTTCAGATACGCAGGTTACCAGTGTCATCTTACCTACAGTCGGGGAAAAAGAATACGATGGAATGGCTCTGGCCATGGTAAAGTAGATGACAGACCTCCGATAAAAGTATTATTCCATCCTTATAAAAAATTAAACCATTGATGGGAAAATAAGTGCATGGAATGGCACTTAGCTATTCTCTACCCCGATCTCAGGCACTAGGCGGTATATATCTTTCATTGGAATTTCACATTCCAGAGACTGTAAATGGATGAATTCTGAAAGCTCAGTATAGGTATGGATATCCCAGGTTCCATCATCTGTACGGAAAAATATATCTACCATAGGGCTGATTTGAGAAATCAACATATACTCACGTAATGAAGGAAGTTGGCGATAATGCGCAAATTTTTCCCCGCGGTCAAAGTCAGCCGTGGATTCAGATAGTACCTCTACGATCAGAATAGGATTGGTTAATGCATGGGAATCTTTCTCGCTGGTTTGAGGTTTTTCGCATACAACAGATATACCTGGGTAGTAGGTTCTACTAGAGGATGCTATGTGCACTTTTACATCACTGCTGTATGTAATACAGTTTCTATTCTTAGATTCCAACACATTACCTAGTTGACGACCCATATTCATAGCAATTTGTCCATGTGCCAGTGTTCCTCCTGCCATAAAAGTAATAAACCCATCATGGTATTCGTGTTTCAGCTCTGAGGAAGCCTCAATTGCTAAATATTCCTCATACGTATAAGTGGATAATGCTTTTTCTCCCATGTTAACATCGTTACTCTTTGGACTAATATACGGAAGAAGGAGGAAAGAGATAGGTTGAGAAATTAAGAACCCTTGCCATATCATGGTGTTAACAATACATTCAACCGATTGATCTCTTCTTCATTTTCCTCAGGATCTTTCAATAAAACATTCATTGATCTGCTGAGATACTTTCGCCCCTCTTCATACTGCCCTAATTTCCATAGACATTCTCCCAGAGCTGATTGCGCTTCGATGAATTGCATATGATCTTCAGGTAGTGTTAGCGAACGTATCCGCAAGGCTTCTCTTATGTATTCTTCCGCTTCCTTTGCTTTATCTTGTCTAATCAATGCCTGTCCCACGCCCAAAAAAGAGAAAGATTGGTTAAAATGATCCTTAGGGAGAGTTCTGAGTGCTATTTCCAACGATTCCCGAAAGTAAGTTTCTCCTAGCTGTAACTTTCCCATGCTTAAATACAGCCTTCCTATACTCCCAGTTATCCCGGAGATGTAATGGTGATCTTCTCCAAAAACCCTTTTGATTGAATTCAACACCGTATCGTACATAACGATCGCCTGCTCAAAATTTCCTGATCGGGAGTGCGTCCTTGCTACATTTGAACGACTGGCTAACGTTTCGGGATGCTCTTCCCCAAATATCGTTTTTCTGATGGCTAAAGATTTTTCTGCATAAGGTAAGGCCAACTCATAATTCTCCATATCCTGATAGAGGCTCGAGAGGTGGTTCAAAGAATGTGCGATCTCGGGATGTATATCTGGATACAGTTCTTCTCTAATTTCCAGTGATCTCAAATAGTAGTGTTCTGCTGAATCATATTCCTGTAATTTTCGAGCGTTAATTCCTCTGGAGAGAAAAATTAAGGCATCAAAACTATCAGGTCTCACATTTTGCCTGTTTGCTAGTGTTAATTTGAGAAGTGAATCAGAAAGCTGATAATTTCCATTTTCCCCCTCCACCACACTCATTTCATAATAGATATCCGACAATGATACAACCTCCTCAGTATGAACATCATCTTTCATTTCCAGTACTTGATTGAAAAAGTAAGTTGCAGAATCAAATTTACCTTCTCTACTTTTTACAGCACCCAGATTATAATAACTCATTAATAAATCAGGCGTTACTTCAGCGGAAATACGCTGGCTAAGCCCTAAGCTCAGCTTAAAAAAGGAATCTGCTTTAGCATAATTACCTAGATCCAGATACACGGTACCTAAAATGCCATACATTTCATACAGTAATTCAGGATTGTCCTTAAGGTCTTGTTGGAACCTATTGGCTCCAAGCTGCAGCATTTCTTTTGCAGTAATGTCTTCTCCTAATGAAACATTAGGATTTGCCTGGGTAAACATTCCCGACAATAGCTTTACCATCTGGTTGGCCTTGTTAGCTTCATTCAGCGCCCTTTCTTTTTCACTATTTAATTGCCAGGTATAGTAAGTCCCCATTCCAACCAACAGCAATATCGCTCCTACTACTAGGCTCGCAACTATACTATTTCTGATCAAAAATTTTCTCGCCACATAGGACCAGCTGCTTCGAAGTAGTGAAATGGGTTCTTGATGAAGAAAAGCTATGATATCTTCTTTGATATCATTTACCACAGCATACCTATCCGAGGGATGTTTCTTCAACGCCTTCAAGCAAATCAGATCCAGATCATCTTTCAGCATATTGGGAGATACTTTAAACTC
This sequence comes from uncultured Bacteroidia bacterium, assembly GCA_964652565.1. Taxonomy (GTDB): domain Bacteria; phylum Bacteroidota; class Bacteroidia; order J057; family J057; genus JBCCTX01. The sequence continues at coordinate 14,903 of CAZZEC010000066.1, read as the reverse complement.
CTGTGCATGCCCATGTAATGCTTCACTAGGATAAATAGGTATTTTCTGGAGGATATCTGTTCTAAACGTCATTTGATCTACAGTACTCGCTTCAAATGGGTGTTGGTTCGTAACTAACTCATAAAGCAATACACCTAATGAATATATATCACTTGCAGTGGATAGTTTGTTCCCCATAATTTGCTCAGGTGATGCATAGGCCAAGGTATATCTCTTTATTAATGGATCTTTGCCTATCTGTGCATCATCCACGGTCTGTATTATTTGTGAAATACCAAAGTCCATGAGCTTCACTCTCCCCTCGTCGTCTATCAATATATTAGTAGGTTTCAGATCTAGGTGAAGAACTAGTTGACTATGTGCATATTGTACAGCCTCACAGACTTGTATAAACAATTTCAATCGCTCCTTGAGCGTACATCGATGATTTTCACAATACACATTGATAGGAAGCCCCTTAACAAATTCCATTGCGTAGAAGGGCCTGCCATTCTCTGTAACACCTCCATCTAATAAATTGGCAATATTAGGATGCTGTAGCTTTGCCAGGATCTGACGCTCTCGTTTAAAATAATCCAGGGATTGCTCCCCATATATCCCTTCATTGATTAACTTCAGCGCAACCGTTTGATCAAACTGCCCATCTATTCGTTCACCTAAAAATACAGCACCCATACCTCCACTTCCCAGTAGTTTTGTCAGTTTATACGACCCCACCATAGTCCCTAAGTAATCTTTGTCTTTCCATGCTTGCCATGTTTGAGGGAACTCTGTTTTCAACATGGGATGAAGTTTTTGTTCTTCCTGGATTAACTCATAGACTTCCTGGTAAATATCTGATCGCTCTACACGCAACGATTCTAATCTGCCAGCTTGCTCCTCAGGTGTCAATTCGACCAACTCAAAAAATATGCGTTCTATTTCTTTCCACTTGGTAGTATCCATGATCTATGTTCCTAGGTTATATTCTTGTTTGAGTTCTTTACTAAGCCATACGCGGGCGAGACGCCAGTCCCTTCTTACGGAAGAAACAGAGATATCAAGCATATGGGCAATCTCTTCGTGGTTGAAGCCACCAAAAAACCAGCATTCAATAATTCTACTTTGACGTTTATTCAGCATTCCCAGCTTTTTGAGTGCTTCGTTTAAGGATAATAACTCATCTGCGGATGTCTGCATGAGCATTGAAGCATCATCGTGAGTGATTTTAAGCTTATCGCCTCCCCTTTTATGTCTTTGTTGGTATCTGGCATAATCTATCAGAATACGACGCATGGCTTGTGAGGCAATCGCAAGAAAATGCCGTTCATCCTGAAAAGTACTTTTGTCTTGTTTGGCAAGTTTCAGATAAGCCTCGTGTACTAGCGCGGTGGTATTAAAAGTATTGAGTTTTCGCTCATACTTCAACTTTTGCCTTGCTATTTTTTTTAACTCAGTATACACATGAGCAAAGTATTCATCTATCTTCTGATCATCCTGATCCATAGGGGTGAATTACAATCAATATGTTTATTAATATAATAAATTCACTCCGATGAAATTGTTGAAAAAAATGATTTTTTATTTCCAAACTTCCTTCCAACTGAGCTTCCTCCCTATGTAGGCGTTTACTTCTTTAATGGGTATTCTTACCTGCTCCATGGTATCTCGATCCCGTATTGTAACAGCATGATCGTCTTTAGTTTCGTAATCTACTGTGATACAATATGGAGTACCGACGGCATCATGTCTTCTATATCTCTTTCCCACGGAATCTTTTTCGTCATACATTACATTATGGTCAAATTTCAAGTCATCAATAATTTCCCTTGCAATTTCGGGTAAGCCGTCTTTTCTAACCAAAGGAAAAATAGCTGCTTTATAGGGAGCTAGTAAGGGATGAAATCTCAAGACTGTACGCGTTTCCGCATCTCCTTTAGCGGTAGGTACTTCCTCTTCTTGATAAGCATTGCTCAAGTGTGCTAAAAAGGTACGATCCAGTCCCACTGAAGTCTCAACAACATATGGAACATAGGATTCATTCGTATCTGGGTCAAAGTATTGGATCTTTTTCCCTGAATATTCCTGATGTTTTCCCAAATCAAAATCCGTTCTGGAATGAATTCCTTCTAGTTCTTTGAACCCAAAAGGGAAATTAAATTGAATATCTTCAGCTGCATCAGCATAGTGAGCAAGTTTTTCGTGCACGTGAAACTGAAGCTTAGCAGAATCGAGTCCCAGGGATTTATGCCAATTGATTCTCTGTTCCTTCCAGTAGGCATACCATTCTTTCTGGGAGCCAGGTTGCACAAAATACTGCATTTCCATTTGTTCAAACTCGCGCATACGGAAAATGAATTGTCGTGCAACGATTTCATTTCTGAAGGCTTTTCCTATCTGTGCAATACCAAAAGGCAATTTAGCTCTGGAAGTTTTCTGTACATTTAGGTAATTTACAAAAATACCCTGAGCAGTTTCTGGTCTCATGTAAAGGTCCATAGCTGTATCTGCAGTCGCTCCCAATTGTGTTTTAAACATGAGATTGAACTGACGAACCTCTGACCAATTTTGAGTACCAGAAACAGGACATACAATTTTTTGCTCTATGATAATATCTCTCAGTCCCTCAAGATCATCTGCCTCCAGTGTTTTGGCAAAAAGCTCCTGAAGGGCTTGAGCCTTTTTAGCATTTCGATTGTTGTCTAAATATTTATTATAATCTTCACTACCAGCCTCCCATCCCTCTTTCTTTGCTTTCTTGAGGGTATCTTTGAGTGATTTCTGTTCATATTTGGCAATTTGGTCTTCGATAAGCACATCAGCACGATAACGCTTTTTGGAGTCCTTGTTATCTATCAATGGATCATTGAAAGCGTCTACGTGTCCCGATGCTTTCCATGTAGTGGGATGCATGAGAATTGCCGAGTCTAACCCAACGATGTTTTCATGCATTTGGACCATGGCCTTCCACCAAGCCTGCTTGATATTGTTCTTTAGTTCTACCCCAAGCTGACCGTAGTCGTACACTGCTCCCAGGCCATCGTAAATTTCGCTTGAAGGGAAAACAAATCCATACTCTTTAGCATGAGAAACTATTTTGGGAAAAATTTCGCTATAGTCCATGAAGGTTACCTTTTGGACGTAAAGGTATAAGGTAAAAGGGGTAGGAAAAAGGGTTTTACATAGTTTTTGTCTGAAAGTACCTCCCGCGACTATTTGCTCAACTGCTCATCAACATTTCTGACTCTTTCAACAGGCACCTGAGTAATTTCCGCAATTTGTTCCATCTTAAGCGATCCTTTCTGATATAATTCAGAATTAAGTAATTCTTTAATAATACGTTCCTTTTCAGCATTTTCACCTTCAAGTTTCCCTTCTTTCCTTCCTTGAGCATATCTAATATCAGACCTGATATCATAGGCAAGAGCCATAGTATCCAACGTTTGTACAACTTATTGTTGAAGATTTCTAAGATTTGATAAAAAAAGTCCGATCTATTTATGATTTATTTGTTTTCAATAAGTACGGATTTAAATCCACACTTACTGAGAAATATATTTGATGTAAGATATTTTCTACCAACTCATACTTTTAAATAAAATATCTATTTATTACCCAGGTAAGATGTGAAAAGTCATATCTTTACCAGCAATATATGCAAATTAGTCAAGTTTAACATTAACATGAAATTATCACCGGTTCTTAAATTATTAATTATAACATTAACACTGAATTTATTTCACATAAATAACTCATTTTCTCAACGTGTCCCAAGAATCCATAGTAATATTGAAGGGAGGGCGGGAGAATATAGCGTTCAGGTTAATGGAAAGCGTATAGGAGTGAAGCCTTCAAGTTACAATTTCAGCCTGGAAAATCTTCAAGGTAATCCCAAAGGTACGAGAAACGGCATTTTGCTCGATTTTGGACTTGCAGGGCTTAGTGGAACACTATATTATGGCTTTATTCCCTATGGAGATTCTAAACATCCGCACCCTGTTTATTTTCGAAGTTCTGCACAAATTATACAAGGTAAGGCTGCTATTAATATTTCAGAGATGAAAGGGAGATATGATATGGTGGGTTGGGAGCAAAGTGGAAAAGGAACGATTGGGTACAGAATAAAAAATGAAAGTGGACTCATATTATATGACGGAATTGTGAGCTTTTCTGGTACAGGTCCATTCAAAATAGCTGAAACGATCACTGAAGGTCCCTTTGTGAATATTCTCACCTCAGAAGGAGCAACCATTTCCTTTGAAACCAATGAAAGGCTCAAAGCGTCAGTCACAGTCGATGGTCAAACGTTTACCGAGGAAGGAAAAGGTACCCATCATGAGATTCTTATTACAGGCTTAAATTCTAATACAGAATATGAATACACCGTAAATTACGGGGATAATAATCAAACTTATTCTTTCCGCACTGCACCTGATCCAGGAACGAGAAGTTCTTTTTCCTTTGCATATGCGAGCGATTCCCGAAGTGGTCAAGGAGGTGGAGAAAGAGATGTATATGGGGCCAATTTTTACATCATGAAAAAGATCATGGCGCTTGCTACTCAACAGGATGCGAGATTTTTTCAATTTTCCGGAGATATGATAGATGGGTATTTGAGTACGAAGGAGGAAACCGCCGTCCAATATGCGAACTGGAAACGTGCAGTAGAACCCTTTGGACATTATTTCCCAATTTATCTCAGTATGGGTAATCACGAAGCGTTGATGTATTCATTTCAGGGAGACAATGCGAGTGAAACATTTTTCATTGATAAATTCCCTTTTGAAACAGAATCTGCTGAAGCGGCATTTGCTGAAGCCTTTGTAAGTCCTACTAATGGTCCTGAAAGTGAAGATGGGGCTTCTTACGACCCAGATGATAAGCGGATCAATTTCCCTTCTTACAAAGAGAATGTGTACTACTATACCTATGACAATGTGGCCGTAGTAGTAATGAATTCCGATTACTGGTATGCACCTAGTACTCAGACTATTCCTACAGTGAGTGGAGGATTACATGGCTATATCATGGATGTACAACTGAAATGGTTTGAAGAGACGATTGAGCAGCTCGAACAGGACGCTAATATAGATCATGTGTTTGTTACTCAGCATACACCATTTTTTCCAAATGGTGGTCATACTCGAGATGATATGTGGTATAGTGGTAATAATGAATTCCGTCCATATGTAGCTGGTGAGCCTTTGGAAAAAGGAATTATAGAAAGACGTGATCAATTGCTGGATATCATCATGAATCAGAGTAGTAAGGTCATTGCAATCCTCACCGGGGACGAACATAATTATGCCAGAACGGAAATTAGTAGTGAAACGAATATCTACCCAGATAATTGGTCAGGAGACAAAGTGGAACTTTCGCGAACCATTTACCAAATCAATAACGGCGCTGCAGGTGCTCCATATTATGCACAAGAACAAACTCCCTGGACCCCCATGGTGAGTGGCTTTACCACACAGAATGCGCTGGTCTTTTTTGATATCGATGGAGAGAACATTTCAATGCGTGTACTTAACCCCGATACCCTGGAAGAAGTAGATCAATTGGAGATGAGGTAGGGGGTATTGTTTTATTGGAGTATTGCTAGATTGCTGTATTGTCAAAGGGCTATATAGATGAATTAGCTTAGTTGAAATGGAGCCGAAAGAAATTACAGTTGAAGAATTAATTGATAAAGAGAGGTTTGAGAACAAGCTTATTCATATCTCAAATCAAGATAGGAGCGAGGATGAACTAATTGGTATTCTTGAATTAGTTGAGAATCTTGAAGACGAGATTGTCGACAAGGTAACATTAAAAATAAAAAATGATCCTAGTCTACAATCAACGCAAGAAGTTCTTAAAGAAAACGAGTATTTAAGAACGATAAGAAAATTAGACTAGGACCATTGAGTAGTGGAGTAGGTCAGTGCAAATTGAAATTGTTGAATGGTTTCAGGGTTGAATAATTGGCCTGTTGATGCATAGTAGCTCTACAATGCGCTTGTGTGTCATCCATAGTTCATCATCCATGATCTAAAACTTCCCTCTACTCATTCCGTATTGCATCTACCGGGTTCATATTGGCACTTTTGTAAGACTTAATCCCTACTACAAGCCCCATGAATATCAATGAGACCAGCATCCCCATTACAAAATATCCCGCATGAATATCGATGCGATAGTGAAAGTCTTCCAGCCAATTTTGCATGATATAGTAAGACAGGGGAGCTGCAATGACAAAACCAATTATAACGAGGTAGACAAATTCTCTGGTAAAAAGGCCTAAAATTTGAATTACCGTTGCTCCCAGAACCTTACGTATGCCAATTTCTTTCGTTCGTTTAGCAGCCATAAAGGAAATAAGTCCCAAGAGTCCCAGACAACCTATGAAGATGGCAATTCCAGCAGAAAGCTGAAATAGGCGAGTGGTACGTCTTTCCGTTTCATAAAATTGTTCAATTGTTTCATCTAAAAAGGCATACTCGTACACCTCTTTGGGAAAAGTCTCTGACCATATCAATTCCAGTTTGGGTAGCGTCTCTGCAATTCCACCTTTAATCTTAACTGCGGCTTGTGTAACATTATTCAAATCATTGGAAATAATAAGCGGACCTATGGGTTTATGTAATGACTGCGACTTAAAGTCATTCACGACTCCCACGATCCTATGTCTTTTCCCACCTACTCCCAAAGGCATTCCTACAAGTGTATGAATGGCATCCGGCATCAATTGCTCTGCCAGAGTACGGTTGACCAAGACGTATTTACCTGTATCACTGGCTTGTAGATTTTCACCCACCATCAATTTCATTTCATAAGTGTCCAAATAATGTTCGTCTACGAATTTGATCTGAGCATTGCCCGTTTTCGGAGTAATTGAGCTATCTGCAAAAGAAAATGAATAACTATAAGACCAATAATTATCAGATGCTGCACCTGTATTAGAAAAGGATACATGAGAAATGGAAGGCACTTGCAACAATTGCTCTTTAAACAATGCTACGTTTTGCAAATTCTCTTCCAGGGTGAGTTTTCTATCTTCGTGCAAAGGAACCTCCACGATTGCCTCTTTATTAAACCCTAGTGGTGCAGATTGAAAATAAATCATCTGACTCATGGCAATAAGCATACATATGATGAGAACTTGAGAAATGGCAAATTGTAGGGTAATAAGACCCTTACTTAGTGGAACTTTTTTACCCGACACAACATTCCAATTAGGTTTCATGGCTAAAACAGGGGAAATTCTGGCAAGAATAGTTGCAGGATAATAGCCTGCCAGATATATAGTGAGAATAAGCAATCCAACCATAAATAGTGTCCACTCTTGAAAGGGTAGAGATTCCATGGTAAGCGTTTCCCCAAAGACCGTCGATAGTATACGCATGGTTTGTGGAAGCAGTAAAAACGAAACGATCGCACTCATGAGAACGATGAGCCCAGTTTCGCCCATAAACAGTCGAAATATCTGTGATTTTTTACCCCCGAGGATTTTCCTGATTCCCATTTCCTGGGATCGATTGAAAATAAGTGCAGTATTAAGATTGATAAAGTTGATACAGGCTGAAATAAGGATAAAGATTCCAATGAAGCCTAATCCTCTTAGCGTATTAACAGAGACAGGCGCCTTACTAAAAGAATAAAATCGCTCATCCAGGTGGATATCTTTAATGGGTTGAAGCATTAAGTTAATATCCATCAAATCTTCATTTTCTGTTTTTTGCTTGAATAAATCATTGATTTTCTTCTCTAGCAAAACGACATCCGTTTGTGGGTGAAGTTTGATGTAACATTGCCAGCTGAAAGAAAATGCCCCCCAATTATCCAACCAATCCAACGGTTGATCTTTCTCAGCAGCAACGATCACTTCAAAAGGGAAATTTGTATTAGGAGGATGATTGTCTACAATACCTTTGATCAGTAATTCGCGTTCATCATTATATGTAATGGGATAATCAATAATATCCAGAGTATTAAAATGTTTCAGTGCAAAATCACGCGTCACCACTATGCTATTAGGCGTGCTAAATGCTGTAGCAGGATTACCACTGATCCAATCGTATTTGAAAAGGCTAAAATGGTTGCTCCAAACCAGCGCAACATCTTCTTTGACAATTTGACGTTGTGATTCAGAATTGAGAAAGCTCAGGGTAGTACTACCTTGGTTACGATCTATGATAGTCATCATATTGATCTCAGGGACTTCATTTTGCAGTACCTCAGAAAATGGCCCAGGAATAGTTGGAAAATAGGATTCATGTTCCAGGGATTGTCCAACTACTCTATACATGTTTTCTGCTTCAGGGAAATGACGATCGAAGTTGAGATCGTAATGGATTTTAACAAATATGATGGTTGTACATAATAAAGCCAGGGTAATCCCCAATACATTGATGATGGTGTGTGTATAATTGCGCTTAAGATTGCGAAGTATGGCTTTGATATTATGTATAAACATATCTGAATAAATAAAGGTGTGAGAATAGAAGGAACTATCTTTTCTAAGGGTAAAGGGGCGAATTAAATCCAATACATTGAGTACGTAATCAATCTGGGCGTAAACTTTACCCTGTTCATGAAATCTTCGTTGATACAGCTCCAAAAGATCCCCTTCCAAATATTCGTGCAAAGAGTCATTGCAATACCATTTAAAAAATCGGGTGATCCATGTTGGAGGATAAATATGAGAATTAGACATCTTAACAGAACTTGAGGGTTAATCCATTGCGAAATTGGGGGGGAGCTTACTCCACATATTTTCCCGTAATTCCCTTGCATCCATTAGTGCTTCTTTCCCCAAATTTGTAACAGAGAAAAAACGCTTCCTCCTTCCCCCTCGCTCAGCGGTTGCACCTCCCATATGAGAACTAAGAAAACCCTTGCGTTCCATTCTATCTAATGCAGAATGAAGCGCACCTATGCTAGCATTTTTGCCCGTTTGAGCAACTATCTCATCTTTTATTGCAATCCCGTATGCTTCATCTCCCAAAATCGCAACAGCCAATAACACCATTTCTTCAAATTGTCCAAGATAATTTCGCATATTACTATTTCTTTCCGGAAAGTATATCAAATATAGATGAATCCATTTTTAAAAGCAAAAAAGTAGTTAATAAAGACTATCTAATTCGTCAGAATTATCCTATATTTAAGATAATCAATTATCTACAAATAAGTCTTATCAAATAATCCCATAACACATTCATCCAATCTGCAAAACCTATGAAAAGAATTAATCCCATAAATGAACTGAGAAGTAATCCTGTACAGTTTCTTAGTGATTACTATATCAAGATGGCTGCTACCCCAAAAACGTTGTACTATATTAGCAAGGACCCCTATGAGCTTCCCAAGCAAGATCGAAAAGGGGTATTTGATGTACAGGACTTTAGAGATAAGGATAGAACATGTTATCAAATGGATTCAGTGGTTGTACCTATGCAACCGAAAGCACAGCTCGATCTGGATAATATTCCCTTAACTGTATTAGATACAGGGAAACAGTTTATGGTGACCGGACAGTTGTCTGGATGTTCGTTCATGCTCATTCAGGATCGAACCGGGCAATTATATGCCGCCCATCTACAACCCAGTCAAGCTATGGATTCTACCATGCTCAAAAAGAATCTTGAAACAAGAGCTAAACTCAATTTGAAGCCTAATGATCCGGGCCCTAAGATGATTAAAAAAAAATTGACGCGTATGGGTGGAAGAAAAAACCTTCATAATGATAAGCCTCTAGGGCTCAAATTGAATGGAAGATCACTAACTAGTATCGCCAATATAAGGGTTTTTGGAAAAGGGAATTACGACACTGGTGCTGCCGGTTCAGCTTGTGTGATAGGAATACTGAGAAATGGGAGATGGGAAATCTATGGACAAAATCAACTCAGAGGGATGCATAAGCAGCTTCTGGGAGTATTCAGAATATTTTAGCATATCAACTAAGAAGTTGAATTCAATACATCCTGGTTTACGGCTGGAGTAGATGATTGAATATCAATATTGAAAGCTCCTTGTACAAAAGTTGCCAGGGATTTCCTTAGGGAAATCAGGCGAGTTATTTGTACATCCTTTTGGGTTTTCATCCATTTGAAACGACATCTACTCCACCATTTCTTTATCCAAACAGAGAATCTTGCTGCAAATACTCCTGTAATAGGAAGCGAAACAAGGAAAGCTGCTGCTATCCAAAATGTTTGGGTAATGATCCAACACAACACAAAAAGTAACAAGTACCAAATGGGGAATAAGACCATAGAAGAAACAATTTCTACAGAACTATGGAACTGTGGGTCCTTCATGTTCTTTCTGGGAAATGCATCTACTAAATGGTAAGGCAGATAATTGAAAATAGCTCCATAAATAAACACAGGTAACAGGAATAGCAGTAATAGGGCGTTGAGGAATAGTATGATCCAGGAATAAGGAGCTTTACGAATGATGTGGTCTCGAAGTCGTAACTCTTTAAGTAACACATCATATTCTTTTGCTATACCAGAGATATTGTCAATTTCTTCTACATCCTTCTGTTGATCAATCCAGCTCTCAATATGTTTAATAATTCGCTGCCCTGCTTTAACTCCTTCCCATACAGGATATTTACCTTTTGCTGAATATTCTGGTACAAACCATTCCCTGATTAGATTAATCATCTCGTAATGCTTAACATGAGAGATATGAAGGGTATATTTCTGAATTTCTACACGCAACCTGCGAGTCAAATCCATGACGGCCTTATTACTATCCTCTTTATATGTATCATAGTATGGAGAAATGTCGAAAGGAGTTCCATACCAGACATTTAAAGAGCTCTGAAAATTCGTGTAATGGGTGTAGTTCACACCGATGGGTTGAAGATATATAGGTAGGGTAAAATTGCTTCTTTCTGCTGCATTGAATGCAATTCTTGCCAGTCCTTTTTTCAAAGGCCTTACGCGATACTTACCCTCATGACTTCCTTCAGGGAAGATGAGAATACTCTTTTTTTGATTAAGTCTGTAAATACAGATATTGAATACTTCTTCATTTTTCTTTAATGTATCTCCTCCATCTCTTTGGCGATAGATAGGTATCATATTTAGAAAATAGAGGAAGTTGGCTACTTTAGGATTTTTGAATACATCTGCCCGTGTCAGGAAGGTAGGGTTAAAGGGGATAAATGCTGCAACAGCTAATGGGTCGGAAAGCGTATTTTGATGATTAAGAGCCAGGATGTTCGCCTCTGTACGAGGGATATTATTCATGTCAATTTGCTCCACACGCTTGTAGTACAGCAGGAAGGCTAATTTTGTATATCTTCGAAGCAAATGGTATTTCCATCTGCCTTTGGGATCATTTATTTCCATATTATTATGGCTTTGAGACACATCCTATTTCTCATTACATTTTATAACCAAATATTGTTTAATTGCATCGGAGATATACTCGATGTGATAACCACTTATCTCTCTTTGACTCGATTAAAAGATAAAGACTGTAACATCCATTTGGGGAGAGGTTTTTGAGGATCTCTTTTCCTTAGATCCAGGTACCATCCGATCTTCTTTACGATAGGTATTTTATGCGTTTCTACAAATTCTATGAGTGTTCCATCTGGGTCCTCGATATATGAAAAGTGTCCTGCTGCTTCTCCCATATCGAAGCTATCGCTACTGTCAACTGTAAACGGAAATCCCCTCGATTCACACTCAGATCTCAATGCCTCCATACCTTGGATGTCAAAACATAAATGAATGTATCCCAGATCTCCCCATAATCTGTTTTCATAGATTTTTCTAGGTACCCGATCAAGTGATTGTACAAGTTCAATAACGCTTTTGCCCAATAACTGGCTGAATGGACCTTTCCTGTTCTGAGAATGCGTCAATAGCACTCTACGAAACTTCCCCGAGCCTCCTGGCAATACTTGAAAATCTGAAAAGGTACCTTCTTTGTCATAGATGACTCGATCATAACCCAGGATATCGCGATATATATCCATGGCTCGATCTATATCAGAAACTCCTATGATACATCCAACTGGCCCCCCCGTATCGTTGTTGTTATTGACAAACCATTCATCCCAGGACACCATCTGAAATATATTTCCGTAGGGATCTTTTAGCATAAAATGACCTTCATCACCAGGGTCCTTCTGTATGTCTGTGTGTAAAACTCCTACATTTTCCGAGTGAAATGATTTCCACACTTTCGCGAGATTTTTTGTCTTGATCTTACAAATATATATTCCCAGGTCTCCTATTTGAGGAGTAAATGATGGAGGCTGAGGCACTCTGGATGTATACTGCCATATTTCCATCCCTCCTCCTCCCTGAAGATTACAGGCTAGTATAGCATGACGTTGCTGGGGTTTGCCATCTGTATAGGGTAGCATAAGATTTGCCTCTGCAGCCTCGTCAAACATAGGGATATCCATCCCAAAGTGTTTTCTGTACCAGGACCAGGCTTCGTATACATCTGGAATACCGATACCAATCTGCTGTATTCCACTAATGATAACGCTCATATGATGATAAATAGGTGATCAAGCTACCAAGATATGTGTAAATAGCTGTTAAATGCAAATACTGCCTGTGATTCATGTAACTAGCGACAAGCTTACAGTATGAAAATAGGCATTTCTTATTTACTGAGCATCATTTCAACACCATCCCATTTTTCGGGAATCCCTTCTTTTAAAAATTTCCTACAATTGCTCGTGTACATATAGGAAGCTTTATCCTCGGGATAGATCGATAATACCTTTTCAAATAGTTTTTCTGCTTCAAGGAATCTCTGTTCGTAATAATAATTCAGTGCATCTTCAAAGTACTTACTACTGTGAGATTTTAATTGTATAGTTTCTTTATTATCTCCGTCATAAAAATCGTATATCCCAAAGGGTTCCTTTTTACCTTTCACTTGCACTAGCCCTAAATATCTATATCTGAAATTTTCCAGATCTTGCATCCGTTTCAACGTATCGGAACTAACCAACAAAGATGCTCCATAGAACTTTGTCAATCCCTCCATACGCGCAGCTGTATTGACAGTATCTGAAACTACTCCTGCATCCATTCGCTTTTCATCGCCTATAATTCCCAAAAGCAATGGTCCCGTGTGTAGCCCTGTACCCACCCGAATAGGTATCCGATCCTTTTTGATGCGCTCCTGATTGTAATCTTCCAGTTTATGGAACATATCTATGGCTGCCTTCACTGCGTCGTCAGGATTTTGAGGAAATAACGCCATAATACCATCTCCATAGTACTGTGCTACGAACCCCTCTTGTGCCTTGATCAACGGTCCCATCCTTCCAAGATAAGAATTGATAAAATCGAAATTTTCCTTGGGAGTCATTTCCTCCGCGAGGGTAGTGTAAGAACGAATGTCTGAGAACATCACTGTATATTCACGCTCTACACCGTCTCCGAGTTTTGCTTCCATGATGCTATCGTGTCCTAAGGAGCGAATAAACTCTTGAGGGACAAAACGGCCATAAGCAGTATTGATACTATAGAGTTTCAGGTGTGTTTTTATTCTGGCCAGTAACTCTTCTCGTGAAAAGGGTTTTGATATATAGTCATTAGCTCCAGATGATAATCCTGCTACCAGATCTTCAACCTGGCTCTTTGCCGTAACTATGATAACCGGTAATTCATTGGGTAAATGCGTCTCTCGTATTTTTTGACAAACTTCAAACCCAGACATTCTCGGCATCATGATATCCAGGAGAACCAGATCTATGTCAGGATTTTTTGCAAGTACTTCAAGCGCTTCTTCTCCATTTGTAGCAAGACTCACCCTATATTTTTCAAAGGAAAGTATATTCTTCATGACCCTTTGATTAATGGGTTCATCATCTACAACAAGAATATGAATGGTATCCTTTTCATATTCCATTGATCTTATGGATGAATCATCCTCGTCGGAGGAAGTTATATGTGAAGTTTGAAGCTCAGGATTCCCATAGACATGTATCCGATCGTATGAAGGTAATTCATAATGCGCATGATGTTCCTGAGCAACGGGTAATGTAAAATGAAACTGTGAGCCCTGGCCAGGTTCTGAATCGACCCATATTTTCCCACCGTGTAATTCGATCAATTGCCGGGTAATACTTAGCCCCAAACCAGAGCCACCATATTCTCGTGCGATAGAACCATCTGCTTGTTCGAAAGAATTAAATATGGATTCTTGTTTCTCTTTATGAATCCCTATTCCCGAATCACTAATTGTAATTTGCATCATTTCACCCAGTTGGACAGCATAGACTTTCACATGCCCTTCATGCGTAAACTTTATAGCATTCCCTATTAGATTGTAAAGAATTTGCTGTAGTCTGTTTTCATCTGCCCATACCGGTGGTAGTAGCGAAGGAATTTCATTGATGAGGTCGATGGATTTATTGTTAAGTAGAGGATGAACGACTTTTATGATAATATCAGTTAATGCCCTAATATCCAATGGCTTACGTTGGAGTTCCAGGTCAAAGTTTTTCAATTTGGAAAAATCAAGTAAATCGTTGACCATGGTGTTGAGTCGTCTTCCAGAGTCGACGATAACAGAGAGGTTGTCCTTTAGATTTTTAGCATCCCAATTATCTACTCCTGCAAGCAACCCTTCTGCGATACCAATAATACCGTTTAAAGGGGTTCGTAGTTCATGCGAGGTATTGGCTAAAAATTCATCTTTTAATACATCTGCCTTTCTGAGTTTTTCATTTGTATTATGTTCCATCGCGAGGCTTTGTTCCAGTGCTGCTTGTTTTTCTTTCTCCAATCGCTTCTGTTTATTTCCAACACCCAGGGCGAAAAAGCTCAATTGGAGGATCACTCCTAGCTCTGCGGCAAACATGATTTGTTTGAAGGGAATTAATCCCGTATTGAATGCAGCCATCCCAAAGGGAATTCCTACCCCTAAAATTAGAAATCCATTGGCTA
>CAZZEC010000065.1:5103-30475 GCA_964652565.1 uncultured Bacteroidia bacterium | reverse complement strand
ACCGATACCAATCGCCCGTACCAGCGCTGGAAGGATGTGTCAACGATATGCTGGCCGTAAAAAGATTTTTAGAACACAGAGTCCCCCCACAACATCTCAATCTCGTTACGCTAATTGATGAAGAAGCTACCCGAATGAATGTTGTAGAAAAGTTCGAAACACATCTCGCCAAGGCTGGAAAGAATGACACCGCTTTTTTCTATTTCAGTGGCCATGGCGCACAGGAGCCAGCACATGAAGTGTTTTGGAATGTAGAAGTAGATAAGAAAAATGAAACATTGGTTTGTCATGATAGCAGGCAGCCCGATGGTATGGACCTCGCTGATAAAGAATTGGGTACGCTGATAGAAATGGTTGCTCAAAACAATCCACATATAGTAGTCATTATGGATTGCTGCCATTCGGGTTCGGGAACCCGAGCCATTGGGGATGACCCCGAAGCTGAGTTTTGGCCCAGACAAACCCTCCCATCTAACCTTAAAAGAAGTTTGGATTCGTATATTCTTCCCAGAAAGTCTAGCCTGGATAGAAGTGCTTTTGTTTCCTTCAATCAGGCCATAATCATCCCAGAATCCCGACATATCACACTTTCTGCAGCACAGTCTTTCCAGTTGGCAAAAGAGACAAGACTGGGAGGAGAAAGAAGAGGGGTGTTCACCTATTCATTGATGGAAGTGCTTCAAAACATGAAGGGAGTGTTGAGTTACGCAGAAATCATGCAAAGAGTGCACACTCTTGTCACACACAGGACCTATATGCAAAATCCCCAGTTATACGCCTTACACAACGAGGACGTAAATTTAACATTTCTGAGAGGTGGTATCAGGGACAAAGGAGAATACTATTTATTGTCTTATACCACAGAAAAAGGCTGGTTTATAGATGCAGGGGCTGTACACGGAATCGCTACATCTCCCAAGGAGGACCAAACGACTATCTTAGGGGTTTACTCAGATAGTATAGAAACGAGAGACATGAATAGATCTACTCAGATCGGTGAAATTGCGGTGAAAGAGGTAAGGACTGCTGAAAGTTATGTAGCTCTCAGCGGTAATCTCCAACTCGATCAAACGCAGTCCTACCGCGTAAAGGTACAAAGCACGCCTGTAGAGCCCATGAAAGTGTGTATTAGAGGAGACGCCGCAGATGGCGAAAAGCTAGCTAAACATGCGTTAGAAAGTTCTACTTATACCCAATATATAGAAGAGGTCAAAAATTCTCGCAAAGCGGATCTTAACCTCATCGCTAAAAAAGACCTCAAAAAACACAATCGCCAACCTGGAGATCCTCCTACGCCAGGATACGTTATTACCCGAACTACCGATAGAGATGATCAACCCCTGGTAGAGCAGATTGTTGGCTTTACCCCTTCCAATGCAGAAAAAGCCATAGAATATCTGAATCACATCGCCCGTTGGAAGCGCATACTGGAACTCAGCAACCCAGGAAGTGCCATTCAATCAGATGCGGTTTCGATTGAACTTTATCACGCTACAGATGATTTCAAAATAGATCCTGAAAAAGGAATCTATGATTTTTCCTATAAGCATGCAGATGGATCACTGGGTTTACCTCAATTTAGACTTAAAGTAAAAAATCGCAGTGATCGTAAGTTGTATTGTGTATTACTATATCTTTCCTCCCAATTTGCCATACAAACCCAGATGTTTGGAGAAAGCGGCATTTGGTTAGAGCCGGGACAAGAATCCTGGGCGATCAGTGGCAAGGCCTTTAGTGGTAAAGTATCGGATAATCTGGTTGCCTTTGGTAAAAAGGAAGTTCAGGAAACCTTTAAACTGATTGTTAGCAATGAGGAATACACCGCCACGAACTTACAGCAACCCGCGCTAAACGAGCCCAAACCTCAACTGAGATCAGTAGTAGCAGAAAGCAATACGCGGACGCTCATATTTGAAGGAGCTACAGAAAAATCTGTATTCAATGACTGGACGACTAGTGAGATGACCTTGACTATCCGGAGGGAGGATTGATAGTGTTGGTAGGATTAGAAACTGGAACATGAAATAAATCCCATCGAATAAGAACGTATGGAATACAATACATACCCACCAGATGCTGATTTAGGCGCTTTGGTGAAATGCTATTGGACACTGAGCATTTCCAAAGAAGTACCCAAAGGTCGCCAGCAAGTATTATCTGATGGCTGTATGGATATGATTTTCAACCTTGGCGATGATGTAAAAAGAATATTACCAGATAATACATCCATCCTACAACCTCGTTCTTTTTTGCTCGGGCAAATTATTACTCCCATGTGGATTGAGCCTACAGGAAAAGTGGAAACATTTGCTGTCAGGTTTTATCCTGGGAGCTTTTCATATTTTACCCATTTCACTATGAGTGAACTAGCTGACAAAGACACCGAGTTGAGAGCGCTATTTGATGAAGAGAAAGTACTCTTTATGGAATCAGCAATGGGAAAGGCAAAAGATACGCTTGAACGAATCTCATTGGTTGAAGACTTCCTATTCGACGCATTGAAGGAAACTGTTGATATCCCCAGTCTATTAACATCTGTGATAGATAGAATACTTCAAACCCATGGAACGGTAAGTATTAAAGAGGCTTTACAAAAGCATCCTGGTCAGCGCAGAAACATAGAAAGAAAATTTTTAAAGCAAGTTGGAACCAGTCCCAAGCAGCTTTGCAGAGCCATTAGGTTTCAAAAAACCTTAAAGACTATGCTCAATGACAATAAGACCTTGACTGACATTGGGCATGAAAATGAATTCTTCGACCAGGCTCACTTTATCAAGGATTTCAAAGATTTTACGGGCATTAGTCCCAGGGAGTTCTACAACAACAAACACTTCACCCTATCTTCCTTGCTATACGCAAAAGATTGAGTTGTCGCATTTTTACAATTCTCATTGCTTAAACTAACATACCTTTGTCTAAAAGTTAGAGAATATGCGAACAACATTCAGCATAGCGATCATGATTGTGGTGTTTTTCATGGTTGCTTTTACAGATAAAATTCACACTACACAACCACGAGTTTATGACTCCATCAATGATAAATCTACAAATGATATGAAGAGTTATATTTCCATTTTTGAGATCCCAGCCACCAATATTTCGAGGGCAATCACCTTTTACGAAAATATCTTAAATGTAGACATAGAGAAAATCGAAATGCCCGATATGGAAATGGGCATCCTGCCTTACGAAGACCAAATAGTAACCGTAGTTATTGTCAAAGGAGAGGGATACGAACCCTCATCCCTTGGAGCGACTGTATATCTGAATGGCGGGGACAACCTTCAACCTGTATTAGATCAGATCGAGAAAAGTGGAGGAAAGATAATTGTTCCCAAAACCCCTCTTGCAGATGAAAGTGGGTTTTTCGCCATATTTCTAGATTCGGAAGGAAATAAGCTGGGATTGCATTCTCCCAATTAGTAGAAGAAGAAGTCAACTAATAACTAGCATTTAAGCATTAGCGGTTCGGGTTAAACCCGAATCGTTTTTGCATTTAAAACAATATATTATTATTTAAAAACAACTTATTTGTTAATCCGCTATGACCTGTATTCAGAACGTTGTGTGTTTAAAGGGAGATATGTACAAAACAATCTATAGCCCAGATTAGAGTGGGCACATTCAGTTAATCTGTCAGCATTAACGTTGGACTCAATAGTTCTGATGTCTATATTTTTACCTGAGATAAAAGGCATGAAAAATGATACGCAACATATACGTTTTCTTACTCCTGATCAGCTGATATGGGCTAGCAATAGCACAGAATATTAAGCCCGATCTTGCCAAAAGTGTTCCCAAAAGATGGAAGTTACAACGTATTTCCGCTGCATACGCAGGTGAGTATATTATCCGACCCGTTATACAGTTTTCCAGCGGACTTCATCCCAACTAGTAAAAATAATAGCGAAATATCACTATCCCAACGCTCATCGCATGGGGCAGACATGAGGGTATTCTCCCCGTTGCCCTTGCGCAAGATGCTTACGATAGGATTTCTACGTTGGAAAAAGACAAATCGATCATTATTTATGAGCATACTGCACATTCGCCTATGTATGAGGAAACAGAGAAATTCAATCAGGATGTCAAAAAATTTATAGAAGCTTACCGGTAAGATAATAAAAAACCTAAAATAACCCACCTATTTTCTTAGTTGAGTATTTATTTCATTATTATATCAGACTTTTCATAAGACAAAGAGAAACTTATAAGAAATGTCTATCTCCACAAATAGATACTTTTTAAATATCAGTAAGACAAATCACAAATTTCAGCAAATTTACTCAGCTTTTCACCCATATTTAAATTATTAACTCTACGATTAATAGCAGAGGTAAAAGTGGATGTGTAAAAATAAATAGCCCACTTACTGGCTATTTTCCAGTTTGAGGGTTAGAAACAAGTTCATAATCTCGCCAACCATGTAATACATATTATAATATGTTTAAATAATACCATGATAAGATTTTAATCATGTAATTTAATTTATATAAATTTATAAATATTATTTAATACTTTGCGTTTCATTACTATTATGTTAAATTTATGCTCAATTAACTTAAATTGGTACCAAAAATCGAGTTAATTGCCGGTATTTTTATACCGGGATAGGATAATTTCAATCAACTTAACCCTTACAAGTATGAAAAAAGTAACATTAACTAATTTTCATAGAATTATTATGCCCTTTTTGGTATCAGTATTTGTGCTGGTGCTATCATTACCTACATCAGTCCAAGCTCAGGAGGATGATAAATTCAGTATGAGCGTTTCGCTAAATTCCGATATCTTTTTTGGGTTTTATCCATTTTTTGCCGGTTCGTATACTGTAAGTGATAATCTTGATTTTACATTTTACGGTATTCAATGGTCTGGCGGAACTGGTGGCGGTTGGGGCAACTGGACGGAATTTGGCATTGGGGTCAATTTTCCAGTAGCGGAAGGTTTTGATATCAATCCCCAGCTAGGTGTTTTAGGTGGTAACCTGCTTTCTTCGGGAGCGTCCGGGCCGGCGGTTTTCGGAGATGGGATAGTACCTAATCTGACCATGGGGCTAGATCGTGAAAATGTAGAAGGGGAAATATATGCAGGTTTTTACCTACCGCTCAGAGATGAAACAGGTACAGGAGAGACTACGCTATCTTTCCTTCACTACTGGGCGAATTTTGGATATAAAGCCGCACCATTTTTCTCGTTTGGCGGTCATTTTGAGCACTTGATCAATACAGGTGGCTCTGAAGTGGAGTCTTCAACTGATACTTACCAGTGGTTAGGTCCCTACGTTCAGTTTGCCAAACCTTCAGGTGGAATATTTACACGATTTGCATTTGGCACTGATTTACTTGAAGACAACGATTCCTTCTTCAAACTAACCGTTGGATATGATTTCTAATCGTCTGAAACGTAAATAATTATACATGGTATACCCAATCGAATACTCGATTGGGTATATGTGTGTATGTGGTGTATAATAAGTTTCTGAAAGCCTGACATTTTCACCGCTTAAAAGGAAACTTAAGCTACATGTATATTCAAGTATCAGGATATTTGTCAGCAGGGGTATCCAGCCAGTCATTTACTCTTAAAAACATCTGAGAGATCTGATTTTATAAAAACAGAAGAAATGTACCCAGGTTTGAAGAGAGAAGATATTCTTGCATGTGTAGGATATGCAACTGAAAATAACATACCATCCCACCAGAAAATCCATAAAAAAAGAGTCACCCTCATTTTCAAGATGACTCTTTATTTTTTTGTTTCAGGTATAAATATAGCTCGATAGTTTCAGTGTTAAGATGATGTTGTCTGAAACAAGTACGGGACCCTAGTAATGCTGCGACCCAATATTACAAAGTAGTATGAGGTTTTAGTTCAATACGTTCGGGGTTGGATTCTGCAAGGAAAATGGTTTTACAAATGTTGCTATCGTCTTTTAACAATTTGCGATAGGTATCTATACCCAGCTTCGGACGAACAGAGACAATCCATTCCAGGATATGTTCAGGATGCTGATCGTAGAGAAAAAAGATATCCACCTTACGACGTACAATCTTATCAGAAATACTGAGACTGATCATTTGTACGGGAATGTGAAACTGAGCTTCAAGTATCAAAGAATCGTCTCTCAGGCTCATAATTCCCTCAGGATTCATATCTTTGCCGGCTTCAAATTGTTCTTCCACAGAAAGATAGTCCACCCAACCATCACATTCCAGGATAAGGTTGAACATCTGCAAATGTTGAAGTTGAGCTTTACTTAATTCGGTCTTTTTCATATTAGGCGCTGAATTTTAATGATTAATATTTGTCGCACTTCCCTCGGTGAGGGTAAAAGAACAGTTCCCTTTCCAAGGGGAACGGCTTTCTGAGGGTGATCATTTACTTTCCGAGGACAAGAGGACGATTCGAACCAGAAATCCTGAGCAAGGCAGGTCGCCGTATCATCATCTTTAGTTATACTACTAAAGAATTTTTGTGGGATTTATTGTATCTAACTAATTAAAAATCAAAATTTGTGTGCCACCGGTAGGAATCGAACCTACATCTAGAGTTTAGGAAACTCCTATTCTATCCATTGAACTACGGCGGCAAGCACTTACATTTGATATACAAATTTAATGTAATTCGCAATTTTCGTCAACTAAACCCCTAAATTCACTGTCTAAGGGACAAAAATCTTGCCATAGTCCACCCTCTGATTCAACCGGGTTGCATAATAAGCATAAATTCCCGTCGGGAAAAATATTTTTTTACTCCATTTGTTCCGAGCATCTAAAATAACTTCATCAACCTTCCTTCCCATCAGATCATATGCATAAACAGTTACCGGATGGGTATCAGAAATGAACGAAGGCTCCCAGGTGAACAATAATGAATGTTCCTGCGAATTTGTATGGATCTTAATGGACCCATCATTGTGAGAAATAGTGGGCTTGCTATTTACACTCAAACAGCCTCCATCAGCTATAATCCCTTGTTGACAGAAGTAGAAATTGATCCAATCGCTATGCTGACCTTCATATAAAAGACTATCTGCTTCTAATACTAATGCAACAGCATCCCTAAAGGTCATATCATTTATATTACCATATAGTGCTTGTAGAAATATACGATCCGCTGGCTCCTCCCCTATTTCGTTGCGTATGCGCATAGCAGCAGATGCCCAGATTTCCCCCCATGCATTCACATTGGCGATCTTACTGCAAAATGCCAGTGGATATTGTTCGTTAGACACCATCATCCTTCCACTGTGAAAGGGGTTATGTCCATCCCAGTTGAATAGATTTTCCCAATCGTATTCATCTATATCTCTAGAATACCCCGCAGCGAAGTAATCTGCATATCCTTCATCTAATCCCCTGCGTTCACAACTCATTTGATCATTTCCCGATGCTGCATAGGATAACGCGTGTATATATTCGTGTATGATTACATCTGCATCTTCAGCATCATCTACTCCTCCTTCTCCATATAAGATATACGACCTGTCCCCTTGAGGGACAAATTGAGATTGATCACTAAATCCCAAACCATGTGAATCTACCCTCAACGGTTTGTTTTGAAGATTGTCAAAACCAAGGGATTGTATATATCTCTGATATCGATCAATATGATAATATACCATCACATCCTCAAACCCCGACTCTTCTCTCGTAAAATAAAAGGACCCATCGGTAGACACTGCCGGAGCTATGTTACGTGGACTGATATCCTCTAATTCTACATAGGGACCCTTAAGGTAGAAACTATCCCTTTCAAAGGTGATATCTTTGAGTAATACTGTATCCATCAGGAGATCAAATACCGGTGAATGTGCGTCGTCATCATCTTCAAATAATTCACCATATCTCACTTTTCCTCTTGTGCATGGATCTGGTAAAAATACCCTGGCAACAGCGTTTGTATCCTGCCTGCCATAATAATACAGCGCACGGTCAACTCGCTTAATTTCTTTACCAGTAGTTGCATCCAGGAAGATACTCTCACTCTTTGATCCATCTTCAGACCAGGTAACGATCTTCCACACAGGAACAAGCCTGGATTCATGTTCAATAAGACAGGTATCGAGCTGATAATGATCCCATATCTGATCTTGAATAAAAGTATTCAACTGTTTAGGGGGTATTCTCCATCTACTACTTACAGCAGGAGAATAAGATGCATTACTCAAATAATTCATCACAGATATAACCTTCCCTGCTTTTGAAAGCGTTAATTTTAAACCACTTCCCTCAAGTATCACAGACCCAAAGCTATGGACAAAACTATAGTGATAGCCTCCTGGACTTTGCCGAAAGTCTTTATATATAAGTGTAGATTGAGGATCAATCTGAGCTCTGTAATGGTTATTCACCCATAGTTCCCACCCCGCTGTATCTAATGGATGACTTTGATAAGCATCAATGATGCGCTCATACCGAGAAGCTTCCTGTCCTAGTAGCGTACTACTAAGAAATAGTCCCAAAGATAGAGCCAATACCGTATGTAGCTTCGATTTGTACATAGCAACCGAATTTAGCAGGGAATACTGTTTGTCCATATGTAAATATTTTCGGTTATCATCTTTATTGAGAATCTTGTATATTTCTTACTGTTATTCCAGATTCATTTAATAAGGATTGTATTGCTTCAAAATATTGAGGCTCAACAGCCACTATTTGCATACAATACTCTGTATATGTCGCTTCTACAATCTCTAACTCAAATCTGTGGAAAATACGATTTATTTCAGAGGTTTGTTCATACTTAAAGTGCACTTCAAAAGTAATTTTAGGAATCTGTAACTCAAATACGGCATGTGATAATGCATCTTCTGTAGCAGAGCGGTATGCTTCAATAAGCCCCCTGACGCCCAATTTCGTTCCTCCAAAATATCTCACAACCACCACCAACACATTAGTAACTTCTCGCCCCCTAATGGCAGCCAGAATTGGTGGTCCGGCAGTATGTGCAGGTTCACGATCATCCGTAGAAAACGCTACCTCTCCCCGTATTCCTAGTCTATACGCATAACAATGATGACGAGCATCGTAATATTTTTTTTTGAGTTCTGATAACACGTCTTGTACGGCATCCTGATCATGAATGGGATAAGCAAAAGAAAAAAATTTTGATCCCCGGTCGCGATAAAACCCCTGAACAACATCCTTTATATGGTACAAGTATTGATCCATTCAAACAAACTTACAACTTTATAGCAAATATGTTAAATGGTGTGTATTTATCAATGTGGAAAGCTGAACATAAATAATGTTAAGCTCCTTGACCTATTCACGCCAAATCATGTGAATTCGCGTTCTCATACCACAAGTATTTCATACTTAAAAAAACAGATTTCTGTCGATTAGCGAAATGTTATTTTTTATTGAAAAAATCTAATCCGTGTAAATACGTATGTAAAAGTTAATCTTTTGATGGGTAATAAAAAAATAGGAAATAGTTTATATAGATGTAACAGTATTATATCTATGATAAATCTATTTCCTAATACAGAAACCTAACTTAAATATCAAACATTAATCCACAAAAAAAACTTATTTAATAAAACGCAATTTACAAGATCACCGATCATATGTGATGGTATATCCTCTGATTCCATGCTCCTGACTATCCATACCACTTTCTTCATGTTCAGCAGTAACTCGAATGCCTACAGTAGCTTTCAATGTCCCAAAAATGATAAAAGCTGCTATTGTAGCCATTCCTCCACACGTCCATACACCTACTAGCTGAATAAAAAATTGATCGGTACTTGCCATATCGCCAAACATACCAACTGCAAGCGTCCCAAATATTCCACAGGTCAAGTGAACAGAAACTGCTCCAACACAATCATCCAGTTTTAATCTCTCCAGAAGTTCGACAGAAAGCACTACCAACACTCCTGATATTAACCCAATAATGATCGCATCTGTCCAACTCATTAAATCTGCTCCTGCAGTAATTCCCACCAACCCTGCAAGAATTCCGTTTAACGCCATTCCGTGATCAAGACGCTTATATATCAAACTGGCGGTAAATACAGCACTAACAGCGCCACCAACTGCTGCCAAACTTGTCGTAGTCAGTACTAAAGAGGTTAACGCAGGGTCTGCACTGAGCACAGATCCACCATTAAACCCAAACCATCCCAACCACAACAGAAATACTCCTATGGTGGCAAGTGGAACACTTGAATTGGGAAAATCCCTTCTTTCACCATTGGAATCATATTTTCCAATACGAGGTCCTAACAAGGCTATTCCTACTAATGCAGCCCATCCTCCTACAGAGTGTACAAGTGTAGATCCTGCAAAATCGTAAAATCCATACGCATCAAGTACACCTTCACCCCACTTCCAACTACCGATAATTGGGTAAACTACCCCGACAAAAACTAGTGTAAATATCAAATATGCACTGATCTTTATGCGCTCAGCTACAGCACCAGAAACGATTGTGGCACAAGTAGCTGCAAACATCGCCTGGAAGAGAAAAT
Source organism: uncultured Bacteroidia bacterium (assembly GCA_964652565.1). Classification (GTDB taxonomy): domain Bacteria; phylum Bacteroidota; class Bacteroidia; order J057; family J057; genus JBCCTX01. Next base: position 19,995 of record CAZZEC010000065.1, on the reverse strand, counting down.
CAGTCCAATATGTGTAACCAGCATCTGCATAGCCTACCCCTAGTCCGGTATCTCCAGGGTTGAGCCCAAATCCACTAAATGCAAACCAACCTGGAACCTCAAACCCTGGATACATTAAGTTAAATCCAAATAAAGCATATGTCAATATGCCTATAGATACAGTCATTGTATTCTTGAAAAGAATATTCACTGTATTCTTTGCCTGAGTAAAACCTGCTTCCACACCTGCAAATCCTAAGTGCATGATGAACACCAGCGCAGTAGATAACATCATCCAGATGTTGTTTGTGGTTAGTAAATTTTGACGCTCCTGCTCTTGAAGAGCTGACAAGGTTTGTTGCATACTCGCTAGAGAATCTGCAAATACTGATTGAGTTACAACATTCAATGAGTCTATCAATTGATCTTCCATGAATCGAGTTTGTACTGAAAATTAAACACCTATTTGGTTGATGAAGGAAATTTCATTTATAGTAGACTTTGTTAATAAAAAAGCAACGCCCCCTACGATAAATAAAATAATTCCAATCATACTTACTTTCAATTACAATTATAATAATTTCATTATGATTTATCAATTAATATTCAAATCAATTGTGTTATTTATTATTAAATAATTCTTTTCTGAACATTAACTATATTTATAGCCAAATCAAATATCTATATCTAGTCTTAACTTTTGTAAATATTCACTTTCTTCAAATAAGCCAGCACGCAATCCCAAATATATAATTAATAAATCTATTTTTATTAAAGATTTCAATAACGATCTTCTATTTAATTGACGAATCTCTATTCATATTTAAGTTAAATAACAAAAAGTATATATTTCCATCTATCTACATCCTAAAATAATCTAAATCACATAAATTATATCTACACAAAAAGAGATGGATGGCTTTTTAATGTGAGGAAAGCCTATCCATTTACGATTAAGAACTATTCTTCTGCACACCATACTACGTCTTCTTTTACTCTTGTCCCCTAGTCTAATTATCAGATTGAAAAATATTTTTGATTACATTTATAATGATTTATTTTTATGCATAACATAAATTTCAAAATAAATATCAATAAGTATTTTATTTAAACTTCGAATTATATAAATCAATACTTCAGCCATGAGAAATACATATCTTTGTTTTACCTTCTCTTTCAGATTAGACCTGCACTGTAAATTATACTTATTCCTACTGTCAATCGGGCTTATGCTGACTACTTCCTTTGCACAGGATTCAACAAATGTCCTGAGTTTGGATGGCATTGATGATTATGCAGTATTGAGTCCTGAAGTGGGAAATAATGTAAGGACAATCGAATTCTGGTTTAAGTCTAACCCTTGATTGAAATATTTGATCTGAGAGGAGCCAAAGTATTCGAAAGTATAATCAAAAATCCGAAACATTCCGTTGACATCTCCTCCTGGCCTTCAGGAATATATATTTATAGAGCTATTTATCGTGCTAAGAATATATCCATTGGAAAGATTTTGAAAAAATAATCCTAACGCAGTATATCTTAATTAGAATTCCATTCTCAATTCAATTTTCCTTCATAATCAAAGGTTCAACACAGAATTTTAAATTTTTTTGGAACAAACTTTCCTATTTTGAGTAGAAAATAAATGAGGCTGTTAGTGTATACTGCAATAATTATATATGTTTTAATGAAACCTGTGAGGTGATTGAAAACACTTTTGGAGATTCATCGTACATTTGCTAGAATCACACGCAGGTTAACGTAATGCTAAAATAAAGAAGATTATGAAGAGAATTGAGGTTTTGATTTTGATGACCTTAGTCTACATGGGAGGAATTGCTCAAACCTATCATGAGATAGACACAATTCCCACTCATGACTACTTTAACCATCTATTCCTCAAAATCAATAGTCCCTCAGGTAATATTATGGTCAATTCAGCTGAAGAATGTGGCAATATTGTTACCCAACTGAAAACGCGTCAACAGAGCCTTACCCAAAAACACGATAAGCAAAGAGATTCCTCTGGCAATGTGTACCTCACCTACTCCATAGAAAAAAATCAACACCCACAGACCTTTAACGCCAGGATGGCAATACCCAAAGCCCTAACGTCTGAAGAAGCAGAATCCTATCTGGCCTCTTATACAGGAGATCCCAATATTCCTACTAATCTATGGATAAATCTCGGATCAGGTAGCTCAAAACTGAATCTAACCAATATGACTCTCAATAATCTTCGCGTTCAATCAGCTATGTCTAACGTACATATTACGTACGATGCACCTAATCAAACTGACATGCAACAAATGGAGATTCACGTAGCTTCAGCGGATATAAAGTTGGAAAATATAGAGTTTGCCCGTGCAAATGTTATGAACATCCGCAATGATATGGGAGATACTGATCTGTATTTGGGAAATGGATATAAACCTTCAACTAATATCCATATTATGAGTGGTACAGGTTCTTGTAATATTTATATTAAACGAGATCAACCTGCCAAAATAATTTTACGAAACGGGATCTTTAGCCATACAGAATTTAAAGGACAATTTCAAGAGATTTCTTCTGATGTATTTGTCAATATGGCTTATAAACAAAAACCTGATAAGGCATGCATGATCATCTGTGAAACAGACCTGGGCACGATCAGAATTATACAAACCGATTGATATCTACTCCCCCCCTTTACCATTCTTGCAAAACAACATCATCCTTACTGATAAATTTTTCTACTACTATATCATCCAGTTCCTTCTTCATTTCTTCTTGTATTAATTGAAAATCTTCCATTAATGCTTTGCAAACTTCTCCTGACTTGGGTTTTGAGAGCCTTAGTGGATCAATAGGAACACCATTCTTCCATATTCTAAAATCTAAATGTGGCCCGGTTGATAACCCTGTGCTACCAACATATCCAATCGTCTGACCTTGTACTACGCTTACCCCTTTTTTGATACCTCCTGCATAACCATTGAGATGAAGATACCCTGATACAAAGCCATTTGTATGACGAACTTTAATCATATGTCCTGCCCCCCCACTATACCCAGCAGATACAATCGTACCATCACCTATTGCATGTACAGGCGTCCCCCTTGGAGCGGCAAAATCTACCCCATAATGTGGTCTTCTTCGCTTGAGTATAGGATGGAACCTACTATGTGAAAACCTGGAACTAATTCTTGAGTACTGCAAGGGAGCCCTTAGAAATACACCCTGACGACTTTTTCCCGCCTCATCAAAATACTCTATTCCTCTACCCTCTTCTTGATCATATCCAAAAGCATAATAAACATTATTTTCATGATCGATTCTTGCAAATAGTACCTCACCAAATCCAGCATCTTCATCATTTACTACATGGGAGGTGTATACAACACGATATTGATCCCCAGACTGCAATGCCCAGAAATCAACATCCCAGGCAAAAATATCAAATAGACTATTTACAATTGCTGGGGAACCTCCCTGCTCCATAATGGATTCATATAATGAATATTCAATAACTCCGCCCAATTCGTGTTGTAGCGTATCTACAGGATGCTTTCCCCGTGTAACTTTCAATGAATCAGAAAAATCGAGTACAACATATTCAACAGGATTCAGATGATAGACAAAACCCAGAGCTGTTGCTAACGAATCCCTTGAAGTAAAAATTTGATATGGTTTCTTCGCTTTCAATGCCCTGACGTTAAACACCTCGCTAGGCAATTGTGCAATACTAGCAATAGTAGCAGGTGAAACGTGGTATCTTTGAAGAATACTACCCAAATTTTCATTGACCTTTATTACCTCATCAATGACATTGAGAGAATCGAGGTTAAATCCGTATCGCTCATTTGTTGTAATTAAGGTAAGAGGCTCTATAGATGCATGTTGTATGTCAATAACTTCCTGGGAACTGGTATCGTTTTTTTTGAGCGAAAAAACCAGCATAAATACTACGGTCATGGCCGCAATAGCCATAAAATGTATCTTTTTCATGTTGAAACAGGTAAGGGATGTACAGCAATTTTTCTAAAAAATAGTTTATTAGAAATATAGTTATTTCGACAAATATATAAATTCTACTAAGTTACTCAAAAGTATAGGTCGTTTCTCCTGATTTTTCATCTTTGACGATGATGCCAAGATCTTTAAGGTCATCACGGATCTTATCTGATGTTTGAAAATCCCTATTGGTTCTGGCTTCTTTGCGAATACTAATGAGCAAATCTATCAATCCGATAAGTCTGGATTCATCAGCCCCTTGCTCATCATCCTTAAGACCAAGCACTTCCAGTATAAAGCCCCGATAGGTAGAAGCAAAATATTCAAACACTTCCCCAGAAATCTTTTGCAACGGAATCTGTCCATGATAGCAAGCGTTTATTTTGCTAGACATTTCAAATAATGCGGCCAGAACTTTTGCCGTGTTGAAATCATCACTCATCTCCTTATAGCATGAATCTGCCAGGTCCAGGAATTCTTTTTCCAACTCACCTTCAGGAGCAGATACGGGTGGCAAATTTATCAAATCCAACAGACGTAAGCTCTGCATTAAGCGCTTTAAGCCTCTTTCAGAGGCTTGTAGTGCACTGTTGGAAAAGTCTATAGGACTATGGTAATGTGCCTGTAGCATAAAATACCTGACAGTTATGGGGTGATAGGCCTGTTCTAGCAAAGGATGATCACCTGTAAATAACTGCTCCAGGGTAATGAAATTACCCTTGGATTTACTCATCTTTTCACCATCAATGGTAAGCATATTATTGTGTATCCAGTAATTAGCTTGATGCTTTTCATATGCTGCATTACATTGAGCGATTTCAGCTTCGTGGTGAGGAAATTGTAAATCCAATCCACCTCCGTGAATATCAAAAGGAACTCCCAGATATTTCGTACTCATGGCTGTACACTCTATATGCCAACCGGGAAATCCCCACCCCCAGGGAGAAGGCCACCTCATGATATGCTCAGGTTTTGCTTTTTTCCATAGGGCAAAATCATGCGCCCCCTTTTTCTCTCCCTGTCCATCCAACGTACGACTTCCACTCTGTAGTTCTTCCAATATCTTACCTGACAATTTCCCATAGTCATTGGACTCACTATACTTATTCAAATCAAAATATACAGATCCATCTACTTCATATGCCCATCCATTTTCAAGGATCTTTTCGATCATTTGTATTTGTTCACTTATATGCCCGGTTGCAGTACTTTCTATACTTGGAGAGAGGGTATTAAGTTGAGCCATTGAACTGTGATAGCGATTGGTATAATACTGAACGATCTCCATGGGCTCCAATCTCTCCAATCTGGCTTTTTTAAGTATTTTATCTTCTCCCTCTTCATTAACTTCATCTTCCAGATGCCCTACATCAGTAATATTTCGCACATAGCGTACTTTGTAACCCAGGAAACGGAAATACCTGAACACAAGATCAAACGTAATTGCAGAACGTGCATGCCCCAAATGTGGATCTCCATATACAGTAGGCCCACAGACATACATACCCACATGTTCTGGATGAATGGGTTTGAACTCCTCTTTTTGACGAGTAAGTGAATTAAAAATGTAAACAGGAAAGCGGGTCTTTATCGTTTGCTGGTGATCCATAATGTATGATTGGATGTATGGAATTATTCGACGGGCAAATCTAATAGTTTTCCTTTGCAAATGACATTCCATCAACCAATGGTTGATATATTTGTTATTTCAAACCATGTTTAGGGCCACTGTATTCCACAAAGTTTTTCATCGTCTCAAATAAAGTAATATGGATATCATATTGCTCTGAAATCTGTGACCTTAGAATTTCCCAAATCTTGATTGCCATATTTTCAGTACTGGGATTCAAGTCTTTGAAATCTTCTACATCTTCAAATAGATTCTTATGGTCATATCGAGACTTTACATATTTGTCTATAATCTGAGAAAGATCTCTTAAGTCCATTACCAATCCCGTCTCGGGATCCACATCCCCAGTTAACTTTACAATTAATTCGTAGTTGTGGCCATGATAATTTTTACTATTACAAATCCCGAATACGCGCTCATTTTTTTCTTGGCTCCATCTGGGATTATGTAATCTATGTGTCGCATTAAAAAATGCTTTTCTGCATACAGTTACTTTCATAACCTTATCCTCCCTCATATTTTACTTTTCAGGGCACAAATTTACAATAATGTCTGTTTACAACAAGATATTAGCTTAGATCATGATTTGGGGCGGAAGGGTTTTATTACTGACTCATCGCATTTCAAATAAGGTCCTCCTATCAAGTCTATACAATAAGGGACTGCGGGGAATACTGCATCTAAACACTCCCTGATTGCTTTAGGTTTGCCTGGAAGGTTTATGATAAGTGTTTGATTTCGAATGCCCGCTGTCTGGCGGGAAAGAATGGCCGTGGGTACAAACTTCAAACTTTCCTGACGCATAAGTTCTCCAAACCCCGGCATCATTTTCTGACATACCGCTTCTGTTGCTTCGGGAGTAACATCACGTACTGCTGGGCCTGTACCTCCAGAGGTAATGATTAAGCAACATCCTTCCTGGTCTGCCATTAAGATCATGGTCTCTTCGATTTGATCCTGCTCATCAGGTATGACGCGATATACCGCTTCCCAGGGAGAAATGAGGTATTCACTCAGGGTTTGCTGTATAGCCTTACCAGGTATGTCTTCATAGATACCTTTACTAGCTCGGTCAGATATATTGATAATTCCTATATATATGTCCACGTACTATTATTTAATATGATGATAACGCATCCACAATAATATGTAATTCACAGCTTATATTCAGATCTAGTATAGAAAACTAAAAGGGGAGTTTATCTAAATCGACATTGCCTCCTGTGATAATGATACCCACCTTTTTTCCTTCAAATTTTTCTGGATGTTTTAATACTACTGCTAATGGAACTGCACAGGAGGGTTCTATGATGATTTTCATCCTTTCCCAAATCATGCGCATAGCTTTGATAATTAAGTCTTCATCTACTGTGAGGATTTCATTTACATACTGTCTGATTACAGCAAAGGTCTTATCCCCCAATGAAGTTAAGAGACCATCTGCGATCGTTTGGGGTTTTACACTAGGAACTAACGTTCCGGATCTAAAACTTTGGTATGCATCATCTGCTCCTGCAGGTTCTGCTCCGTATACTTTAGTATGCGGAGACAAGTAATGCGTACTCAATGCAGTTCCACTAATAAGTCCACCACCACCTACTGGCGCCATGATGATATCCAAATCATCTGTATCCTCAATAAGCTCTTTTGCCGCTGTAGCTTGACCGGCGATCACACGCCAATCATTATAAGGATGGACAAATACCGCACCTGTGTCTTCGACTACTCGCCGTAAAGTTGATTCTCTGGCTTCTAAGGTAGGTTCACAAGTAATCACCGTCGCGCCATAACCTTCTACTGCAGCACGCTTGACTCTGGGAGCTGTAGAGGGCATCACAATCCAGGCAGAAGTATGTATTAATTTGGCACCCAGAGCTACTGCCTGAGCATGATTTCCCGAAGAATGCGTAGCCACACCCCTTGCTTGTTCTGCCTTGTTTAACGATAAGATCGTATTTAGTGCCCCCCTAATTTTAAATGCACCTATTTTTTGAAAGTTTTCACACTTAAAATAGAGTTCAGCTTTGGTAATCTCATTAATACTTTTACTGGAAAGTATGGGTGTGCGATGAATGTATGGTTGGATACGAGTAGCTGCCTCGACTATATCAGATAATGTAATCGCAGATTGAAGTTTTTCCATTTCTCTTTCAGATATTAAATACCAGCATTCAGGATTAGGTTACCCAAAACTTAAAGTTAATTATTTAAATTTAGTTATGTGGTGCGACATATTTATATATGCTCATTTGTCCATGTATTCAATCCCTCCAGGATTGTTGCAGGGTGAAATTCCACAGCTATGTTATGTAGAAAGTAGAATAACAAGACATTTTGGGGTAAGTTGATTTTGAACCAAAACTAGCACAATTCCGCATCAAGGTAAATATCTTAAAACTGTAACTTATTGCATGAAATTTATATCCATTGCGTCATTTTATACCAAAGAATATAACATCCTTCCTAATAAAAGTCTCTCATGAAAAAGGAGAGGGTATTCAAATGTATAAAAAAAGCCATCCCCGTTTCTGGAATGGCCTTTCCCTTTAGTAATAGGTATTAATATCCAGGATTTTGAGTCAATGCGCTATTATTATTCAACTCCCTTACAGGGATTGGCATAAGAAGATGTTTCTCTTCATATACTCCTCCATACAAATTGGTATATCCTATATAATCTACCCATTGCAGCGAATTATCATCCCTTATTTTTCTTGTACGTGTCATATCAAACCACATCTTTCCTTCAAAGCACAATTCAAAGTATCGCTGAGACCAGACTTCTTGCTCAAACTCATCCATGGATGAAATAGAAACTTCAGGCAGGCCTGCGCGATCTCTAATCATGTTTACCATATCCAATGCCATAGCATCAGGACCTTGATTGGCTCTATTACTTGCTTCTGAATACATTAACATAACATCAGCCAATCTGTATAAAGTAAAATTTACCTCAGAACGCGCGTCTTCATCTACTGCAGATTGATCATAATATTTATGTACATATGGTCCTCCCAATTCTCTGATTTCAGCATTTGGTCTATTAGGAAGATATTGATAGATAATGAAATTTTCATTTTGGGTTCTCAAATCCCCATCCGGGAATGAACTGACAAAATCGGGATGTGGTACAATTCCTCCATACTCATCGGCATATGCAGCGCTGATATCCAAACCTAAGGGTAAGCATCTAGGTGTGATGGGATTAGAACTATTTGACTTATCAAATTGTATTTGAAAAATAATTTCCCCTGAATTTTCCATATTTGGATTCCTCAACTCTTCATAGGTTGAAAAAAGAGAAAATTCACCGCTTTCAATGACATCCCTTGCTCTTTGAGCTGCAGCAGAATAATTTTCTTCACCTCCTCTAACAGGATAGCCTGCATAAGTAAGATAAACATCTGCCAACAATGTTTTTACTAATCCCATTGAGACACGTCCACTATTATCAGACATAGATAACGTAGAAGTTTCAGCAAATAATAGATCGGGAATAATGATTTCATCATATATTTCCCTCACAGGTGAACGCGATTGCTCAATATTATTGAGGGATGTCGTTACTTCGGTTATTTTGGGTACATCTCCAAAGATTCTCACCAGCGTAAAGTAGTAGAAGGCACGCATAGTACGAACTTCAGCTAGTAAATTTGTCTTTTCAGAATCTGATAAGATGTCAAACTCCGGTATCTTTTCTAAAGCCAAATTGGTATTTTGCACCCCTCTATATAGCCTTCTCCAATAGTCTTGGATGTAGAATGCATTGTCATCAAATCGCAATTCGTTGAAACGAAAAGCTTCAGTCTGAGGAACACCTGTTACTTTTCCGGTCATGTATTCCAACATGCCTAAAGTAGATCCTCCCCAGCCGGAAGAACTTTGCGCCATAACACCGAGTTCTGTATAAGCACTATTTGCATAAGCCTGAGCAACTTCACGACTCGTAAGATCTGCTTCTGTTGTGAATGCATTGGGATCTTCCTCGAGAAATTCATCGCAAGAGAAAAGTAATCCGCTGATTGCAAACAATAATATTTTGAAATAAATGTATTTTTTCATAACGTATAAAATATATTTTATAATATTTCTTATATAGGATACTTTTTTAAAAGGATACATTTGCTCCCACGATGATAGATTTAGGTTTAGCATAGGGATAGAAGTCCAGCCCAATGGCGTGCGAAAATCCATACGTTTCCACCTCGGGGTCGTAATTAGTGTATTCTGTAAAAAGCAAGAGATTAGTTCCAGATACATAAGCTCTTAAATTGGAAATACCGATTCCACTTAATAACTCAGGTGAAAAGTTATAACCGATAGCAACATTCTGTAGTCTTGCGAAAGAACCATCTTCCACCCACCAGGTATCCATGTTAGTAGTGTAATACGTACCCCAAGCTCTTGCTTCAGCTATATCTGTATCTTGATTCTCAGGTGTCCATGCATCAAGTACCGTTGCCAAGCTATTCGTAAGTGTCTGACGATCTTCTGCCGAATGCTTTGTCGCATTTATCACATCATTACCTACCGAGAATCTCCACTCCATAATGAAATCAAACTGCTTATATCTCAATTGATTGGTAATGTTGCCTACCCAGTCTGGGTACATTTGGCCAATAATAGTTTCATCATTGCTATTTATTTGCCCATCATCATTCAAGTCTGCTAGCTTTAAATCGCCAGGCAATCTGTTGTATCTTTCAGCTTCTTCCGCTTCATCTGTATTCCATGTTCCCAATCGAGTTTTACCCCATATAGATCCGATAGGCTCTCCTACACGTATGATATTCGTCTGACCTAAAAACCAAGGTCCAGGGAATATATCCGCATTATTATTGACTAATTCTAATACTTCATTACGGTTGGCAGACCAATTCAAGCGTACATTCCATGAGAAGTCCGGACGTTCAATAATTCTTGCTCCAAGCGATATTTCGAGCCCTTGATTTTGTACACTACCTATATTTCTTCTTACGGAATTGAGTCCTACGGTATAAGGTAAAGGAGCACTTAGCAATAGGTCATCTGTCTTTTTCCTATATACATCTAACTCCAAATCGAGTCTTCCTTGCCATAACTCCATTTCTAAACCTATATCAATCTGTCTGGTAGTTTCCCATTGTAGATCTTCATTACCAAAACTACTTCTGAACAACGCGGTTTCAAGACCATCTGCAAATAAGACATTTGTAGTACTCAAAAATTGAAGAGATTCATATGAACCAAATTCCTGGTTACCAGTAAATCCTAAACTTCCTCTAAGTTTTAAATTTGAAAATAAGGAACTTTGGAAAAAAGGTTCCTCTGAGATCCTCCAGGCAACTCCTACAGAAGGGAAAAATGCATATTTATTGTTCTTTCCAAATCGTGATGATCCATCGTACCTTCCTGTTAGTGTCAACAGATACCTCCTATCATAATTTACACTCCAACGGGTAAAATATGAATTGAGTTGATATCCATTGATATTGCCAAATATCCCCCCTTGTGGAATGTTACCTGCAGCAGAGAGGTTTCGCCATTGATAAAAATCATCCAGAAAGTTCTCAGCATATACCCTTAGGTCCTCACTCCGATCGTCCAACCAAGAAGCCCCTAACATACCTAAAAGGGATAACTTTCCGAATTCTTGATCCCAGGTAAGATAATTTTCACTTTGCCAATACAATCTTGAATTGGTGTATACAGCCGCTCTACCTCTTTGATCCGCAGATAGATTTCGCAATTCTCGTCCGGAATAAAAATTATCTTTAAAATTATCCAGTATAGTACTGAATTGGGTTCTAAACCTTAATCCCTTAAGAATCTGAAACTCTAAAAATACATCTCCATACAATTGATTACTCGTTCTGTTGGAATACCTTTCCTGTGCTACTCGAACCGGATTATCTCCTTCGGCTGAAGGGTAAAAGTCATTGTTTTTACTCCAGGTACCATCGGGATACCTCACAGGTAAAATGGGAACCATCTCTACCACTAAACGAGGGACATTCAATGCACCATTAGATCCGTCAACAGAATTCTGAATATTTCTTACTCCCAGCAGGCTGGCACCTACTGTCAACCAATCTGTAATCTTACTATCCAATGCCAATTTGGCAGTGTATCGATCATTGGACGAATTAAGCATTATTCCATTGTCATCTGCATAGTTGACCGATAGATAAAATTGATTTTGATCATTCCCACCACTGAGCGATAATGTATGGTTTGATGACACAGTGCTGCGATATACTTCATCTTCCCAATTGGTGTTATAGATAGGATTTCCTTGTGAATCAAACAATAATGGATAATCTGCGGGATTAAATTCAGGATATTTACCTTGAGAATAACCAATTGGATCGTATTTTTCTGCATTGGAATAAGCTTCATTCCAAACTTGCATAAATCCTTCTGAATCTAACGTTTCCACAGAACCTCTTCGGGAAGCAAAAGTTACAAATCCGTTGTACTCTAATCGAGGCCTACCAGAATTCCCCCTTTTGGTCGTGACAATAATCACTCCGTTGGCTCCTCTGGCACCATAAATAGCTGTTGCTGAAGCATCTTTCAATACCTCCAATGATTCAATATCATTGGGGTTAAGTACGCCAAGATCTACTCCTATAATTCCATCTACTACTACCAGAGGTTCTTTATTGGTATTCAAACTATTTATACCCCTGATTCTAATGCGAGCATTATTTCCAGGAGCTGGAGATGTATTAAATACCTCTACACCTGCAACTCTCCCTTGAAGCGCCTGTGTAACGTTCGTAACAGGTCGTTCCATTAACTCCTCTGCATCTACTTTTGCAACAGCACCCGTTACATCAGACTTTTTTTGTGTGCCATATCCTAATACTACTACCTCTTCTAAGGAAGTATCATCTACCTCAAGTTGAATCGTTAATTGACTCTGACCGTTAACTGGCACTTCTTTTTTAATGTATCCGAGATAACTAATAATAAGAATTGCATCACTTTCAATGCTGGAAAAGGAAAATTCACCATTGTTGTCTGTTAGTGAACCTACTGTTGTGCCTTTGATAAGGACATTTGCTCCAATGAGTGGTGCTTCATCTTCATCAATAACCTTTCCTGTAATAGATGTCTGAGCCGAGAGGTTACAAAAACACTCCAGCATAAGACAGCACAAGACTAATAATTTAAGTTTTTTCATAAATGTAAGTTGTTTTAGGTTCTGTTTTTAGTTCTGATTAGTAATAGAGAACTGTATGACCAGGAAGTAACTAGATCCCATTCATTCTCATTTATGAATCTAATAAACAATAACCCAACTTCATAATTTACTAGATTATAAATTTAATTTATTTGTATAATATTATATTCTAATTAAATTGCATACTAAAGAAACTAGGTAAAATATCAATTCTAGCGCCTGATTTGTAGAAATCAAGTATTATATATTACTGACAATCAAAGCAATAGACAAAAAAGAAAGACTAAGGTGAAGCTTTTTAAGGTTGTAAGAATAATTACAAAGGTAGGATGTATATGTATCGAGAATAAATAAGCGTGAGGTACTTAAAGCTACTGATTTTTATTTATAAAGGATTATGTATATTAAAACATAGCAAATGTTAAATTATTTCGAAATTTTTTTAGTTAATAAATGTACGATTTTTTAGTTAAGATATGATAAGCTAGAGATGCTATATGCCTTATCCAAAAGATTGAGAAATTAATACTTTCCCGACATTCAGGACACCGTTACATTTACCAAATTCAGAAAATTCCAGCAGGTAGAATTTCCTTCTTGGCCAAAACCGTGAGCAGTACGCTTCTCGCCGCCATAAATACTGCCATAGCCAACCACAAAGCATGATTTCCCCAAATATCTACCCCCCAATAAGCAATGGGAAAAAAGCACAGTCCTGTGGCAAGCAACATCGTATTTCTCATTGCTTTGGTAGCAGTTGCGCCAATGTATACCCCATCCCACATAAATGCAGCTGCACCTAATAAGGGAATTAATGCCAACCAATACACATATTCCCTTGCAGTCTCCAGGATCAAGGCCTGATCTGTAAATAAAAATAGAACGAAGGGGCCAGCAATGAGATAGATGATAGAGAATAATAGGCCTAACCCCAACCCCCAGATCAATAAACCTTGAATAACTTGTTTCAATTGATCTGATTGAGCGGCCCCCTTGAATTTTCCTACCAAACTTTCAGCAGCAAAAGCAAATCCATCTACTCCAAAGGACATGAGATAAAAAAACTGAAGCAAAACCTGATTGGCAGCTAAAATATCTGATCCAAGACTGGCTGCTGTAGAGGTAAAATATCCAAAGGTGAAAATCAAACAAATGGTGCGAATGAAAATATCTGCATTGACATGAAAAAATTCCCGAATACCTGTTGGATCTAATAATCGCCTGAAATCCCAATAAGAAAGATATGATTTATATCTGTAGAAAAATAGTATGAAAGCCAATGAGAGACCAAAATACTGAGCTATAACTGTACCCCAGGCTACACCATCGGATTTCATTCCCCATCCTACAATGAATACCAAATTGAAGATGATATTGCATATATTGACAAATATGGTTAGCCACATGGGGTATTTAGCGTTTTGTAATCCTAAAAACCAACCGTGAAACACATACAATCCCAAAGTCGCAGGTGCAGCATAGATGCGTATGCGAAAATAAGACTTAGCATGGGTCTCAACATCTTCTTCTCCGGCCATAAGCTGAAAGCTTATGCTCTCTATAGCTCCCTGCATAATGATCAATATTACACTACCTCCTACTGCAATACATAACCCCCGCATTAACAATGCGAGTATATCATCTGACTGGCTTTTACCATATGCCTGAGCGGTTAACCCAGTAGTACCCATTCTCAAAAAGCCAAACCCCCAGTATATAAAACTAAATACTACACTTCCCAATGCAATCGCACCTAAGTAAACGGGGTCATCCATTCTCCCCATCAATGCAGTATCTATAATCCCCAACAATGGAACAGAGAGGTTACTGAGTATATTGGGAATGGCCAATCGAAGTATTTGTCTATGCATTAAAAATGTTTTATGAAGGGTATCTTTCGCATAGTTACCAGATATACGCCCAACATTACCATACCCATATAGTACAATTGCCACAGCGTGATTCCATCTTCTGTAATGAATGGTGCTAAAATAGCAACAACTACAGGCTGTAAATATACATACGCTCCTACTTGTGAAGAGGGAACAAATTTCAAGGCCCAGGCATTTAATCCATAAGAAGCCCAGGTGATACATACTACTACAAATACTATCCCCCA
>CAZZEC010000065.1:0-5003 GCA_964652565.1 uncultured Bacteroidia bacterium | reverse complement strand
TACCCCTCCCAAACCCCTGATTGCAATTAATGCAAAGGGAGAAACTTCTGAAAATACAGCTTTAGCAATGAAATAGTTGAATCCATAAAAAAGGGTGACGAGGAAAAGAACAACATGTGCCAGCATTAACGGCTTCATGAAGAATGGATTATGAGATGGAGGAATTAGAAAAAACAAAAAAGAGGCCATCGCTATCTACCAATTTCAAATAAAGACTGATAGATATTCGATAACCTCTTTTCGCAAGGGATTGAAATTTATCTACTTGCAGTACTCATCAAATGCAGCCACAAGATTCATAGCTATCATTTGAGCAGGTCTTCCTTCAATGTGATGTCTTTCAATCATATGAACTAACTTTCCATCTTTGAACAATGCAATAGACGGAGAAGATGGAGGATATGGAAGCATGTACTCCCTGGCTTTTTTGGTAGCTTCATGGGCTACCCCAGCAAATACAGTCACCACACGATCAGGCTGTACTTCATTTTTTAATGCATGTACCACTCCTGGACGCATCGTACCAGCAGCGCATCCGCATACGGAATTAACTACCACTAATGTTGTTCCGGGTTCTGCCATTACTTCATCTACTTCTTCAAGCGAAGTTAGGTCTTTTACACCCGCGTCAACCAACTCAGCCCTCATAGGAGCTACTATTTCTGCAGGATATTGTGGAGGAAACATAATTATTTTCTTTTATAAATCTATTGTATTATCAAACCAACAACTTTATAGTTTTATTGTTCAATCACAATCCCATACACATTTGTATAAATTTCTTTAGAGTACAGCGCATTGCGATGAACTACCTACAAAATTCGGTACAAATGTAATATCTCTTATTGATAATGAGAAACACAAAAGGACTTCCCAGTGACAATTGATGGTTAAACGTTAAATTTTTTACGACACAAGGTCCTGTAAATATTATTCTCTCTTGATTTTTGTGATATTATTGTCAATACTTTCGAAAGATTAATTTGGGATGATAATACTTAATGGACAGATCCTGGAACCTGGAGCACCAGAAATTACACTACTCAATCGCAGTTTTCTTTTTGGAGATGGATTATATGAATCCGTAAGGATATTTAAAGGCAAACCGTTGTTTTTGCGAGAGCATTTACAGCGTCTAAACAAAGGGCTTACTTTCTTACAGTTCTCATTTGACGCTGATCGTTTTAATAATATACTCAGGGATGAAATCGATCGGTTAATTGATATTAACAATATTACCTCCCATGGACGTATTCGCATACATATCTATCGATCAGGTACTGGCGCACTCAAACCTTTAGACGACCATCCCTATTTCCTTATGGAAGGATATTCTCTTAAACCAGATTATTATGATTATAATGCTACGGTCTTTCTTTCCCTCATTGATTACAAAGCTATACCCCTCTCCTTTGGGCTTATTTCAGGGTTCAGGACCGCAAGCGCCCTCCCTTACATTATGGCTGCCAAATTTGCTCATGCGCGTGAGGTCGATGATGTAGTATTATATGGTAACAAATACATAGCTGAAACCAGCCAATCCAACATATTTGTGGTAAAACGCCAAAAAGTGTATACTCCCTCCCTGGAGACGGGATGTATCAATGGAATTATGCGAAACCAGATTATCCAATTATGCGAAAATCTCAAGATCCCTATCATCGAAAAGAAGTTTACATCAAAATTTTTGCGTAATGCTGATGAAGTATTCCTAACAAATACGTTGAGGGGAATCACTGGGGTAAAATCATACAATGGATATGAATATAATATCAGTGAATATGCCATAGTACCATTCCTGAAAAAATGCCTGTTTCAGTTGATAGAAGCCACAAAAGCCTAATAAGATCCGTATGTAAGTATATAAAACGAAATTACCTGTCTGACTTATGCTCAACTTATTATCTTTTAAACAATTCAGCATGGCTACGAACATACCAGATCCATCGAACCCTCTCAATCGTATGTTCATTACTATTCTCTGCATTGTATTTATTTGTATAGTAGGAACATCATGTAACCCACCTCCGCAAAAATCTTATTCCGATCAATCTTATGAATATGTAGTCGATACCGATCCTGAGAAGCCTTCAGATAGGAAATTGATCAAAAAAGGCCAGATCAGAGGGGAAACAAATAATATATCCCAGGCAAAAGACTTTATTGAGTCTATTACACCCACATACGACGGATACTTTACTGAAGAACATGAATCTTCTTATGATACGTATATTCAGCAAGAATTCACCATTAAGGTCCCGACTCATACATTCGATAGTCTTGTCGATGAAATTACTGCGTACTTGAAGATCGTAGAGTACAAACACATAACTGTTGCAGATGTAACAGAAGAATTTATTGATATCCAAGCAAGACTTAAAACTAAAAAGGAATTTGAATCCCGGTATGTAGACCTGTTGTCACAAGCAAATAACGTTACTGAAATCCTTGCAATAGAAGAACAATTAGCAAAACAACGTGAGGAAATTGAATCTGTAGAGGGTAGAATGAAGTATCTGCAAAACCAGATTGATTTGGCAACATTACAGATTACAATTTATCAAGCGCAAAGTAAAAAATTCCTGTTCGAGGAAAAGGTACTTAGCGGGTTCTCCAAGGGTTGGTCATACTTTCTATCCTTTTTGATTGGACTAGTAAATATATGGCCTTTTATTATATTACTATCTCTATTAATCCTTTTTAGGAGAAAAATAGTTACATCCTTATGGCAAAAAAGAAAAACAAACGATCAGGTATAGTCTATTCTACAGATCCAGATTATGACTACGAAGAGGAATACGAAGAAGCAGAAACGCTTCCTGTGTCCCAACAGTCCTTAAGAATTAGTCTACAGAGATTAAAAGGCAATAAAGTAGTTACTAAAGTCTACAATTTTAAAGGCACTGATAATGATCTGAAAGATTTAGGAAAAGAGTTAAAGACACTATGTGGTTGTGGGGGATCAGTGAAAGAAGGTGAAATCCTACTTCAAGGCGACTTTAGAGATAAAGTGGCACAAGCCCTGGAACGTAAAGGATTTAAATATAAAAAGGTTGGCGGATGAAATACCATTACAGTATCAGGCTCTGTAATATATTCTTAATATTGTTTATTCTATCAAGTAGATATCACCTGAATGCACAGGTGAATGATTTACCGCTGATAGTAGCTAGAAATATCAATAATCCATCCTCAAATGAAGCCGTTGAAGGATGTGTAGAAGGTGTATTTACCTTTTATAAGCGCGGGAATCCATTTTTTGAGCGGACATTTACTATTTCACTAGAAGGAACTGCAACCAATGGTGTCGATTACCAGCAACTCAATATAAGCCAGGTAGTCATTCCAATAGGTAGAGATTCTACAGATTTAAGAATTACTCCATTACTGGATTCTATATTCGAAGGAAATGAGACAGTCATTCTTATCAGTACTTCTAATAATATCACTGACACCATTACCATGGTTCTCAAAGATCCACCTGTATTAGATATAAACATAGATACTGTAGTTTGTGAAGGAGAACCATTTGAGTTAGCACATACAAGCATACCTGATGCAATAAGCTATCTGTGGAGTCCAGAAATCGGCCTTAATGACCCCAATCTACCATCTCCTACTTTTGAGGCTACAGTGGAACAAAACCAAAGATTTACCTATTTCCTCACTGAAACGGATAAGAACCTGTGTGAAGCGTCTGATGTAGCTAATATTTTTGTATTAGATAAACCACTTTCCTCCTTTTCAGGTCCTACAAATTTATGTGCTGAGACAAATGGACAATTTACTTACATTGGTCCTGCGGATACAACTGCTCTTTTTCTTTGGGATTTTGGTGAAGATGCCACAGTCCTGGGCGATGCTAATGGTCCTGGACCGATAGAAGTTAGATGGGATACGCCAGGTATTAAGCAGGTATGTCTCACAGTCGAAGACAGCGTGTGTACTCACGAAACGTTTTGCACATCGGTACAAGTAGGAATTGCCCCATCTGTGACAATTTCACCTATCCAAGATCAATGCTTTGATGGTCATAGCATTACATTAACTACCACAGATAGCATCTCTGTAGATTCTTATCAGTGGTCATTAGGCAATGATGCCCTTTCTTCTTCAACAACCATACCTACGCTCGAAGATATTACTTATACACAGTCTGGTATAAAAACTGTATCGTTGATTGTATCTAAAGATGGCTGTACAAGTGGAGATCAGGTAACATTTGAGTTAGCTGAAACCCCTTCTGCTAATTTTGAATTATTGGATGATGTTTTTTGTGTAGACGCGTGTGTAAGGCCTTCTTACCAAGGAGAAATATTGGGTAATTCGCAAAGATTTATTTGGGATTTTGGAACTGGAGCGATCCCAGACACATCTATTCTCAGAAATCCCTTATGTACAGTATATGAAACAGCTGGTGAGAAAGAAATTAAACTTCAGGTATCCTATAAAGGGTGTGTAGCTATTGATTCTCAGACCATCAATATTTTGGATTTACCCATTGCAACGGTAGAGGCCGGCAGAGATACCAGCTTTTGTGTAAATGAAGAAGGGATTCGATTGAATGCCAATGTTTCAGGTGGTACAGGAAATGTTGAATTTAATTGGTCCGCAAATCTTTCTTCAGAATCAGATTGGGGAATAACTGATGGGGCATCTCTTTCGCCTTTTGTAAACCCTGTAATTTCTCAGTTACCTCAAGCAATCACCTATTATTTCTTTGTGAAGACTGAAAATGGCTGCTTGAGCAATCTCGACTCTCTCAAAGTAAACGTAAAACCTCTACCCATAGTGGATGCTGGCCCTGACAGAACGCTGTGTGAAAATGCACCAGGAGTTGTGCTATTGGGTAAACCTGCTGACATTAATCGCGCTCCCAGTCCTTTTCAATATAAATGGTCTCCCAGTCTCACACTCAGTGATTCAACTGTAGCTAACCCCCTTGCTTTTCCTGTAGATACTACTGTATATTTTTTACAAGCTACCTCTATCAACGGTTGTAG
>CAZZEC010000064.1:1534-30513 GCA_964652565.1 uncultured Bacteroidia bacterium | reverse complement strand
GTGTTGGGTAAGCAGTTGAGATATCCGGGTAGCGACCAACATTTTATCGTTATCGGTGTCATGAAAGATTTCCATCACAATGGCCTACAAGTTCAAATTGAACCTCTCGCCCTATTCTATTATGGCGCTCCAATTCATACATTCGATCAAATGTATATTAGTGCCCGCTTGTCTCCTTCTACGACTTCCACAAGTGATATTTCCCAACTGCTAGTCAGTCTCGAAACAACCTGGCGTGAAAATGTAGGGGATATTCCCTTTGAATATTCATTTGTCGATGATGACTTTTTTGCATCGTTCCAATCTGAACAACGTTTACAAGCAGTGTTACAGTTATTAACGGGCTTAGCGATTGTCATTGCCTGTCTGGGGCTTTTGGGCTTAATTGCTTTTACTGTAGAACGAAGGCAAAAAGAAATGGGAATAAGGAAACTGTTTGGCGCTACGGTCTTACACATTTTCCACTTATTATCTTTAGATTTGCTAAAATGGGTCGCCATAGGATTTGTGATCTCCATTCCTCTCGCTTATGTCGCTATGTCTCAATGGCTGGATACCTTCACCTACCGTATGGAACTATCCTGGACTCCCTTCGCGTTTACAGCTGGTGTATTATTGATGTTAGCCTTGATGACGATGTCGTATCACGCATTGCGTAGTGCATGGGAAAATCCTGTGAATAGTTTGAAGGAAAGTGAATAGGTAGATTTATAAGTGCGGAAGATGAAAAAGAGGACTTATTAACCTCCCTCCTGCAAAGTGGATTTTACGATCAGGCTCATTTTTGCAAATCCTTTAAAAATATGTTAGGTATTCCAGCCAATGACGTATTTAATAGCAGCAGAACGTTACAATTATAATTAAGTGTATATATATACATTTGCTGGTATAATCTTATTTTAAAAAATTTAGCTATGTCAGAAATTAGATATGTGAATCCAGAAGATCTTGATGGAATAAAATATGTAATCGATTCCAATGAACTGTTCCCAGCAGATCTATTAGATGAAATGATTGAAGATTATTTTCAAAATCAGGAATCAAAACATATTTGGCTAATCAAGGAAATCAATGATGTGCCCATCGCTGTATGCTATTGTGCACCAGAAAAAATGACAAATGGGACCGTAAATTTGTATCTAATTGCTGTACACAAAGAATATCAAGGAACAGGAATAGGAACGGAACTTTTACGATCTCTAAAATATATTCTTAAGGAACAAAAACAGCGGGTATTATTGGTTGAAACATCTGGATTTAAAGAGTTCAGAAAAACAAGAGAGTTCTATCTAAAGAGGGATTTCCATCGAGAAGCTACCATCATAGATTTTTACCAGGAAGGAGAAGACAAAATAGTATTTTGGAAAAAATTAACCAATCCTTCTTAATGCAAACAAATATGAACCAAAATCCTACTCAGAATGAAAAAACCTGGAATACCCTTTCGCAGCAAGGTGTCCTTTGTTCACGTCCCAAACTAGACTTGACACCTGAAACGGCTTATACTTATCTCAACAAGAAGGAGTTTTATACAGAAAGTCTTGCAGGAAAGAATGTACTGTGTCTTGCCTGTGGAGGAGGACAGCAAAGTATTGCGTTTGCATTACTAGACGCAAAGGTAACAGTTGTAGACTTCAGTGCAGAACAGTTGAAAAAGGATCAACTGGCAGCTCAACATTACGACCAGCAAATCCAGATTATCCAAGCTGATATGCGAGACCTGTCTTTTTCCGAAGATGGAGTATTTGATATTGTCTACCAGCCTTACTCTATCAATTATGTTCCAAGTATTGAGAAGGTATGGGATGAAGTGGTAAGGGTACTATCTCCGCAGGGATTGTACGATCTGATGTTTCACAATCCCTATATACATGGTTCCTGGAAGGATGGATGCTGGGGAAATGAATGGAAGTCAGAAGAACTGTGGGAAGGAAAAGGATACCCCATATGGCAACCTTACCAGGATGGCTATCCCGTCCAAACTGCTGATCCTCATTGGAATTTTAGTTATCAAGATGAGGATATTCGCATACCCAGCCCACAGGAATATCGACATACGTTGTCCACTATTATCAATGGTCTGATCAACCGGGGAATGGAGATTTTGCGAATCGAAGAAGAAACAGCAGATTTCGGTGATTACAAACCAGGTACCTGGGAACACTACAAATCTTGCGCCCCACCTTGGATATATCTACTCAGTAAGAAAAAAGCGTCCTGATTTGCTTTATTTGGCTTGCTGCATAGTTTGATAGAAATCATCCAGGATCGCCGCTTTGTCAAAATTCTCCCAAAAAATCACAGGAGGCGTATCTTCCATAATAGTTATCCAACCTCTTCCTTTCAGCTCTTGTGAAGTAACAGACACAGATTCTGCCCAACTTTCATTCTTTAGGATGGCCAATGCGCAGACATCAAATAAAGCTCGCTCCTCATCTCCAATTTTTTCGAACAAATCAATCGAATAGTCCCCAAAACACGTGAATGTTCCTCCTGACCTACCCTCAATAGGAGCTACTTTGGGTCCCAATCCTGCCATCGTTTGTCGAATTTCCTCTACGCTCGCAGTGACAGCCGCTGTCCCTGAAGGTTTTCCGTAGCGCACCGTACAAATCTGAAAGTCTAAGCCCTCCATCCTCAGTAGCGGATTGATAGAAGTTGTATCATTGTCAAGATTGTATTCTCCTTCTTCTGGCCAATTGGAGCCTAACCACATGACCTTAACTTTAGGGATAATATCTGGCGCCTTGGCAAGAGCCAAGGCGACATTGGTTAATGTCCCAATGGGAACCAATACCACCGTGTCATGCGTATCTGCCCTTACCTGCTCAATAATGAAATTCACTGCCGCTTCTCCATCATATCCTGCCGAATCTATATAGGGTATAATCTCGTTGTAATCCAGTGATGCACCGGCAATCACAGGTATTTCTCCATCCTTACCGCACAATTTCACAACTCGCTCTGCTTCTGCTACATGATTCTCTATCCCTCCTCCACTATACGTTGCATTGACCGTGATACCCAATACATCAAAAATATCTTCATTAAACAGCGCGTAGGCAATCGCGTGCTGATCGTCTAATTCATTGTTGGCATCGGTATCCAATATAATAGGAATAGAGTGATTCATTTCCTCATTATGAGTATCCTGTTCAGGATAGGAACAGCTTACACAGAAAACTTTTAAAATGACAAAAAAATTAAGGTATTTATAAGTCATGAGAAACCGGATTTAATGTTAATTCATCCAAAAATATGCGTCAGTATTGAAAATCAATAGGTTATGCATAGCAAAATAGTCAATTGTATAGATTCACTCGAATATAATGTAAATCTTTAGTTAAAAATCATTCCGTTTCACTAGATTATACAAATTTGAAAGGTAATCAGATCAAAATGGGAAGGACTTGTTTTATTATTATATAAATTCTAGGCACTTTTTAATAAATTACTGTACGAAATATCCTACACCAACCTAAAACAAATTCTAATGAAAAGGATCCTATCGAATATTCTATTGTGGTTGATAATGCCCTCCATTGTATCATTCTCTTTTATTATAGTTCAAGCCCAATCGAAAAAAGAAGTACGGAACGACGATTCAATGAAAGTTAGTCTACAAGGATTAACGTTTCGTTCGATAGGTCCAGCTATTACTTCAGGTCGTATTTCTGATTTTGCGATTCATCCACAAAAGCCTAAAGAATACTATGTAGCTACCGCTTCAGGAGGTGTTTGGAAAACTGAAAATGCAGGAACCACTTACAAACCCATATTTGATAGTCAAGGTAGTTACTCTATTGGATGTATAACGCTCGATCCAAATAATCCCAGTATTGTTTGGGTAGGAACTGGAGAAAATAATAATCAAAGAAGCGTATCCTACGGTGATGGTATCTATAAATCTTTGGATGGCGGGGCGAGTTGGGAGAATATGGGGCTAAAAAATAGTGAGCATATTGGTAAAATTATTGTCCACCCCGATAATTCAGACATAGTTTATGTGGCAGCTATTGGCCCACTTTGGAGTAGCGGCGGAGATCGAGGTGTCTATAGAACCACAGATGGTGGTAAAACCTGGAATGCCGTTCTGACCATTGATGAGCATACAGGAGTAAATGACATCATCATGGATCATAAAAACCCTGAGGTCATCTATGCTGCAGCTTTTCAACGAAGAAGACATGTATTTACTTATCTCGGAGGAGGGCCAGGTTCAGGTCTTTATAAAACGGTAAATGGAGGAGAATCATGGGAAAAAATTAACAAGGGATTACCAACGGTAGATATGGGGAGAATAGGCCTCACTATTTCCCCGGCAAATCATGAAATTATATATGCCATCGTAGAAGCTGCTCAAGGGAAAGGCGGGTTTTATAAATCTACCAACCGTGGAGCTTCCTGGACTAAGCAAGGAAACCACAGTACTTCAGGTAATTACTATCAGGAAATAATTGCTGACCCAATCAACCCAGAGAAAATATACAGCATGAACACCTTCATGCAGGTTTCCACTGATGGAGGTAAATCTTTCAAAAATGTTGGAGAAACCTTTAAACATGTAGATAACCACTGCTTGTGGATTGATCCTAAAGATACCGATCATTTACTTGCAGGATGTGATGGAGGAATATATGAATCGTTTGATGGAGCTGCTACCTGGCAATACAAAGCCAATTTACCTATTACTCAATTTTATAAGGTTGCAGTTGATAATACTGAACCATTTTATTATATATATGGGGGTACACAAGATAACTTCAGCATGGGAGGCCCTTCCAGAACCATTAGTGCAAACGGCATTTCTAATCATGAATGGTTTATGACACACGGTGGGGATGGATTTGAATCTGCAATTGATCCGGATAATCCCAACATCGTATATGCACAGTCTCAATATGGTAATTTGGTGCGATATGATAAACTAAGTGGTGAAAAATTGGGTATAAAACCTTTACCACGCAAAGGGGAAAATACCTATCGCTGGAACTGGGATGCTCCTTTGGAAGTAAGTGCCCATCAAGGTGGAAGGATCTATTTTGCAGCGAATAAGCTATTTCGAAGCGATGATAAAGGAAATAGCTGGAAGGTAATCAGCGATGATCTTACTGCCCAAATTAATCGCAATGATTTGAAAGTTATGGGACAGGTCTGGAGTACAGATGCAGTAGCCAAAAATAGTTCTACCTCTCCTTATGGAACCATCGTAGCATTTTCAGAATCTCCCCTAAACGAAAACCTACTATATGTTGGTACGGATGATGGGTTAATCCAAATTACTGAAGATGGTGGAGAAAACTGGAAAAAAGTAGAAAATATAGAGGGTGTGCCTTCCAGAACCTATGTAAATGAAGTTATGGCCTCCAAGCATGATGAAAATGTGGTGTACGCAGCATTTAATCATCACAAATATGGCGATTTCAAACCCTATATTTTCAAGAGTGAGGACAAAGGCCGTAACTGGAGTTCAATTTCTAACAATCTACCAGAAAGAGGCTCAGTATATGCATTGGAAGAAGATCCCGTTGATCCTAATCTGTTGTTTGCAGGTACAGAATTTGGTTTGTTTTATACTTCGAATGGTGGAAATACCTGGATACAATTGAAAACTGGACTTCCTACCATAGCTGTAAGAGATATAGCCATTCAGCCACGTGAAAATGACCTAGTAATTGGAACCTTTGGTCGGGGATTTTATGTTTTGGATGACTATACTCCACTCAGATCTATTAGGTCCATTCAGAATAAAGAAGCTGAACTCTTTCCCATTCGCGATGCCTTTGCGTTTGAAATGCGCTATCCTTTGGGTTTACGGGGAAAAGCTTTTCAAGGGGATGCGTACTATATTGGAGAAAATATGGGCTCAAAGGCCATTTTCACCTATTACCTGAAAGAGGACATTAAAAGTAAACGGGACCAACGATTGGAAAAAGAGAAAAAAAGCGAGGATGATCCCTATCCTACATATGAAGAGCTATCGGCTGAGAAAAAAGAGGACGCTCCCTATTTGCTGTTTACAATCAAAAATTCTGAGGGTGAGATTGTGAGAAAACTAACGCAAAAGCCATCGAAAGGAATCAATAGAATATTATGGAATCTTAGGATGGAAAGTACAGATCCCATTGATTTGTCAAAATCAGCATTTTACAATCCTTTTGCCGGAGAGGATGAAGGAACCCTTGTACTTCCCGGTGAATACTTTGTTTCCCTATCAAAAAGCGTGAATGGAGTGATCAGTCCCTTGGCTGGTCCTGTAAGCTTCCAGGTCAACGCACTAAAGAATACAGTACTACCAGCTGGAGATAGAGGTGAACTAACTGCTTTTCAAGATGAAGTGAATGAATTATCAAGACTAGTCAGAGGAGCACAGCAAAGGATAAAAGAAATCCAACAAGAACTTCGCCATATTAAGGAAGCTATTACTCGTAGTCCAATAGAACAGGAAGCGCTCTCAACAACTACGCTATCAATAGTGGACAAAATGAACGAAATTCAACTTGGACTTAATGGAGACCCTGTAGCCAATCAATTAGATATAGATAAGCCTATGTCTGTTTCATCTCGTCTGGGTAATATCCGTTATGGCATATTTTATTCTACCTCCTCACCAACCCAAACCCATAGGGAAAGTCTGGACATTGCAAAGAAGGAATTTGAAACGTTACGTGTAGCTTTACAAAAGCTTATCAAGGAGGATTTGGAAAAACTCAAAGAGAAACTACAAGATGCAGGTGCGCCTTATACCCCCAATCGAGTGATTGAGCCATAGTTTAATTGAATCAATAAGTGCGGATTTAAATCCTGCACTTATTGATTGAACAAGCCTCACCCATACCTCTTCAATGTCCCCATCACAGATGAAGTATAACTACTTCCAAATAAAATCACGTGTACGAGTAAGGGATATAAGTTGTATAGATCTAGTCTTTCTTTCCAACCTGACGCTAATGGTTTGACCTCCTGATAGGCATCGTAAAATTCCTTTGGCTGCCGATCAAACAAGGTCATGAATGCCAGCTCCATTTCTCTGTGGCCGTAATATACTGCCGGATCGAAGATAACTGGCTGTCCATTCGTGTCTACTAACATATTCCCCCCCCATAGATCTCCGTGTAGTAAAGAGGAAGGTTCTTTAGGGAAAAAATTCTCTAACTTCTGAAATAATGTTTCAAATTGACGATTTGCTCCTTTTGGTAATCTTCCCAATTGAGTGGCTTGCTGGAGCATAGGAAGTATCCTTCTCACAATGAAAAAATCTATCCAGGAGTCTTTCCATCCATTGGGCTGAGGAAGCGCTCCAATATAATTATCATAGGATAATCCAAATTGGTCATGGCTATGGCTGTGTAATTGTGCCAGGTTCCTACCGAATGTTGACCAATACACTTTGCCTGGCTTGCCTTGTTCTATGTATTCTAATACGAGATAGACGTATTCCTCTGTTTCTCCTGACGCAATCACTACAGGTATTTTGATCGCTTGGGAATCTGCAAGTAATTTCAGCCCCTTTTGCTCTACTTCAAAATTGTGCTTCTGATCGGGATGGTTCCACTTGATAAAAAAAGGGCCAGTCTTTGTTTCTATTCGATGGGCGTGATGGATACATCCTCCCCCCAAAGGTCTTTCGTTAAGAATGTTATTTCCCAATGCTTCACTAACTTTCTCTTTTATTGTATCTGGAATCATATTGTCAAATTACAAATGCCATAATAAGAAGACAACTATTCCTCGATGGTTACTCGATACGTTTCTATCCCTCGAAGTGTTCTTCCATCGGCAGATATCCCTTCTACTACTATCTCATATACTCCTGTCGCATCAGAGGTGAAAAAAGAAATTTCTGCATTTCCCTGTTCATCAGTTTCTATATGAGGAGCCCAATATTCTATAGATCTAAAATCTGGATAAGGGGAGGATAATAATGAATCGCTGGTATAAACGGGAGGATGATAAGTCAATGCTGTATGATACCCTTGAATCTCTGTGAGGGTACAATTCTCTATAATAGGGGATAAATATCGATCAGAAATAGTGTGAATGACCATGACGCCATTACCTCCTAATCCAGCAAACTGAGGGAGTAATCGATATTCTGACAGTAACAATTCGATACGCGTGATTTCCCTCCAGGGGATATTCATCACCGCTTCTTCATCACGGGTGAGATATCCATTTACGAGAAATAGTGGGGTTTCTTTATAATAAAGATTGTTGTCGAGATTGAGAAGCCGAATTTCTGTTTTGCCCCGTTTATTTTTGTATCTGATATACACCGTTTCACGAATAAAAGCTTCCAAATTTTCAAAGGGGATGTATTCACTTGCTTCAAAGGATACATCAGAAATTAACGATCGCTGTGTTTCAGCATCCTTTAGAGGAGTTACACCATATGATTGAGGAAAGATCTGCTGAAAAAGTTGACGCTTTCTCCCAAGTATCAGATACTGATTGAATGCCTCCGAAGATGGCAATGAAGTATTCGTTGAGATCTTCGATGAAAGATAGTATGGCGTTTCGTTCCATGTCAGTTCTGGACCTTCCTCTCCTCCTTGCATGGGAAATAGCTGTATCTTCTGCTTACCATAAAAAGGTTTGATCCTGGCATTTATTTGTCCGGCATCAATCTCTGTAAATACTACCCTCAGGGAATCCTTTGACCAAACAGCCACAGGCATATCCACTGTTGAAGATGTTGTTTGAATACGTAAAGGAATATCTGGCAAACCGAAATACGAGCCTTCAACAGACTCAACTTGATCCATTATGGGAATCCCTGGACTCGAAAAGAAATTCACCCCTTGAAGGACGGGTCTCACTGAAACCGAAAGATTTGCTTTTCCCTTCTGGCCCTGTGCTTGCATCACTTTGATATGTACGTCCACTTTTTCTCTGGGTGAATATCTGGATTGAGATACATTCAGTGTAATATTAAGCGCATAATTCTCTTGAATAATAGATTGAGGGCCTTGAAAATCTTCCTCTAAATCTGATAAAGACCTTTCTTCCGATAATTGATCAGGATCATAAATGGGTATGGGTATTTGATGGTGAATGGCTTGTTCTTGTGAAGCAGCATTTTGCTGATAAGCTACCAAGGTGTATAATCCTTCTTTCCAATCCGGATTCAGATATATCTCTCCATGAGACTTAGACGGAAAAGGGGGTAACATGTGGTGAATGAGTAATTGATCATTAGGCCCTATCAAGTCCACATATAGTGGAAGCTGAGCTTCATCATTTGATGGAAAAAGTACATACACTTTGTACCATACATATTCTCCTGTCAGGTAAAAGTCTCTATCAACTTGAATATGAAATGGTTGCGATAATTCCGTTTGAGCCAATGTCCCCGATTGGATGAGTAGGTATGCACATAAACAAAGTATTCTATACATCATATCATTGTTCTAAAAGAATTCAGGTCGTTCTAATGATGCTCCCTCCAATAATGTACATTTATAGCATGCCTTATTCTCCAAAAAATGGAGGTCGCACTGTGGTAGCACCTTGTATCAATAAACAATTATAACACGCTTCCGGATCAAACGGATTACGGAATTCCCTAATAGGGACGCATAATGGAGTTGCTAGTGGTGAGCTGTAAAAGCCTCTGGTTGTAGAGGTCCGAATCGTATCTACTGCTGCCACTTCGAAGAAACCCAACACTATCTCATTAGGATCATCTATATTGAACACATTTCCTCTGACCAAAGCGGGTGGTGAATCGAATATACTACCTTGCTGGTTTATCACAGCTCTCACATTCTCCCAATACTCAAATCCCTCCTCGGTGAGTGAATACTGATACACACTAAAATGATGTCTGTAACCTAAGGTCCAGTCTACGGGACGAGAAGCTAGGTATTGATCACCCCAATAAGTAAGGTTGATATTACTCCCATCCAACAACCATACGTCTTGTGGATTCAACACATTGCGAAAGTAACAGGTTTTTTTGTCATAAAATGGGCCTACCCCAGTCTCCACCAGATTGTAGTCTTCTACAGTCTCCCATCGCAGGAAGAAGGAAGAGCTAGAAGAATTGCTGGGTAGTGCTGTGTTAATAAAAACATCTACTACCTCTCTCTCTGCTACCCTGAAAGATTCTGTTAATGTTTGCTGAACAGTTTCTATTACTATTACTGAATCTCCAGGTATGTATACAGGCATAACCTGTGGAGTGGATTTATACTTTTTTCCCTCCCAGTTAATTTCGATTTCATATTCGACTCCTACTCTACCCATAATCCTGTCGCTATATAATTTGTATCTCCCATTCCCTTCAAATAAATAAATATCCTGATTACCTTCTCGATCACTTATCACAATCTCAGCATCATTAATACGAACCAGACTATCTCTTTCAAAATCATCAGTACTCTTTAATGTGATAAAATGGGGGCCTTTACCTAATGTGAATGTTCCATCTACAACCAGTCTTCGTTCAAATTCCCCTTGAACATCAAAGTCCACTTCGTTGATACACCCTTGTATACACCCCCATACCATTATCCCCATCAATATGTGCCTGGAAGGTATTTTCATCTCTAAAATCTAAAATTATACGTGATTGAAGGAAACGCTGTCCCTAATACTGCCAATCGAAATGCATCCGGGATAAACCTGTCATTTCTTCTTTCATAGAATATAGAGAAGGCATTTTTGCGGAAATACAGGTTATAGATCGAAAAGGTAATGGTATTTTTCAGACGTTTGCGTTTGATAATATTTGGTTCAAGTGTGTAGGAAAAATCTAATCGGTGGTAATCCGGGATTCGAAGTTGGTTGCGCTCAGTATAATGCGGAATAATGACATTTCCCACCTGATAGTCTGCAATAGGAGCAGTGATAGGTCTACCTGTTGAATATGTAAAATTAAAAGAGACGGTATGTTGTTTATTTAAGCGAAATATGGTCGCCATATTGATTTGATGGGGTTGATCGAAATTAGCTGGATACCAATCGCCTTCATTAATCACTTCCTCGGGAAACTGCCCTTGAACTCTCCGCAAGGAACGGCTGTAGGTATAACTCAGCCAACCCGTCATGATTCCCCGTACTTTCTTTATATACAATTCTCCTCCATAGATCTGCCCCTCTCCTACCAACAGCTCAGATTCTAGGAAGGGATTCAGAAGTAGTTCTGGTATATCTTTATATTCTACGAGTTGAGGAATATCCTTATAGTACAATTCCAGTGATGTTTCCCAGTTGTTTGCGTCAAAGTTCCGGAAATATCCTATCGAGTAGTTATTAGCTAACTGAGGGGGAATATGATTGGTACTTACTTGCCATATATCGACAGGAGTAGCTGCCATCGTATTGGAAATAAGATGTATATATTGCTGCATACGATTATAGCTCACTTTGACAGAGCTATGTTCATCTACTGCTATACGCAAAGCTGCTCTGGGTTCCCATCCATCATAGGTCTCTATCACAGAACCATCCCCAAATGAAGTAGTATCCACCACGCTGAAACTACTTCTTGGACGATCAGATGCATATTGCAAGACCTGATCAGGTCCCAGGTATTGGAATCTTGCATATCTTATCCCTAATGAAAGCGAAATCCGATCATTCAGCTCTATATCATCATTGAGGAAGAAGGCCCACTCTCGTCCTTTATCCTTGGGAACCTCTACACGTAATATACCCGAATCACTCCCACGAGGAGATTGAGTTTCAGGTAAGGCTTCATAGCCCGATAACACACCTCCAACTCTTACAGTTTGTCGGAAAGGTAGTTGCAAGAGGAACTGCTGTTTGATCCTGTAATAATCCATCCCGTTCTCAAGGGTAAACGCATCCTGTCCTTCAGGATCAAAGTAGCTACTCTGATAATCTCCCTTGATGAGGTAGGTCGAAGAGGAAAAACGATCAGAAAAAATATGGCGGTAATTAAGATTCCCAATACGGGTCTGCCAGTCATATCCATATTGGTCAGAAAATTGAAATCGATCAAAACTTGAATATCCTGAGGCTGACAGTATGCTTTTATCACTGATTCGAGCAGTAATTTTTCCATTGAGATCATAGTAAAAAGCTTTGCTCTCCTTGACATCCAGATCACTTGCCAAACTCAATACCCAATCAGAATACGTCGATCTTGCACCTAGAATATATGAAACCTTATCATAGACTAAAGGCCCCTCTATGGTAGCCTTACTGGTTACGGGCCCAATCCCCCCTCTTGCTCCGAATTGCTGAAAGTCTCCATCCTTGAGGGTTACATCGAGTACAGAGGCTATTCTCCCTCCATATTGAGCAGGAATATGTCCTTTGTATAGGTCAACCGATTGTACGAGGTCTGAATTGAACACAGAGAAAAATCCTAATAAATGGGAAGAATTGAAGAAGGGAGATTCATCCTGCAGTATCAAATTCTGATCAATCGTTCCTCCCCTAACATTAAATCCACTTGCTCCCTCTCCAACAGTATTTACTCCTGGTAACATCACAATACTTTTCACCACATCAATCTCACCCATAAATGCAGGCATGCGCTGTATTTGCTTGATAGAGAGCCTATCCAAACCTATGTCAGTAGAACTGATATTTTGATCATCCGCTTGTGCCTCCAGCAACACCTCGTCAATGCGATAGGAACGTAAATCTGGGGAAATGTCAAAAGTAGCAGTAGAAAATATCTTTATATTCTCATAAATATTGGCATATCCTGTAGCTTCTAATACCAGTTCATAGGTACCAGGTGTCATTTCCATTCGATAGAAACCATCCTGGTCCGTTACTGAGCCAAAAGATCTGTCAACGATTCGAATAGTGGCTCCTGAGACAGCTTTCCCGTTTGCTGTATCTATTACACGTCCTTGTAATACTATTCGCCTATCTGTATCTACTAGCTGAGTTGAGTCTCCCAACAGGGTATATTCAATATCTGATTGATCTGTATTTTGGGTAGATGCAAAGGCCGGTTTGTTCGTTAGTTCTTGTCCCAGTTCACTTGCTAATGCAATAACAACTTCAGATGCTCCGTAATACGTATAATCCAATCCTGTACCCTTTAATATAGTCGTTAATACTTCATCCAAAGATGCATCGATAAATGACTCGCTAATTTTTTGAGGGGGTAATGTGTTGGGATTATAAAAGAATCTTACGGGATATTGTCTAGAGATGATTTGAAATGCATCCTGTAATGAAACATCATTCAAATTAATCGAGAGCGGAGAGGAATTCTCAATCTGACTTAAGAGATATGTAGGAAATATACAAGAAACGAAAATGACGCCCCAACATAAAAAGTGGTAGTGGTAGTAGTGGTTTTTCATAAAGGACTAAATCCATTTAGTACAATATAGTACCCTTTTTTCAAAATCCATATGGAGAAATGTTGGTATCTCTTACTTCTCCAATTGAATATGATCAGCAAGGATCTCTGTAATATCCTTTACTTCCAACTCTTGTTCTTTATCAAACTTTTTTACTCCATCCTCAAACATGATCATACAAAATGGACAGGCAACGGCAATCGTCTCGGCCCCAGTTTGAATAGCTTCCTCCGTACGTTCGGCATTTACCTCTTTGTTGCCAGGCTCAGCATCTTTGAACACTTGAGCGCCCCCTGCCCCACAACATAATCCCTTCGTTCTACAGCGTTTCATCTCTGCTAAATCAGCGTCTAACGCCTCCAACACCTTTCTAGGGGCTTCATAGATTTCATTAGCTCTTCCTAAATAACAGGAATCGTGATAGGTTATTTTCTTCCCTTGATAGTCTCCACCTTCTTTGAGCTTTATTTTTCCTTGATCAATAAGTTCCTGTAGAAACGTAGAATGATGGATCACTTCGTAATTTCCCCCCAGATCTGAATACTCATTTTTCAGGGTATTAAAACAATGCGGGCATGCCGTAATGATCTTTTTCACCTCGTACATATTGAGTGTTTCAATATTCTGCATGGCCTGCATCTGGAATAAAAATTCATTTCCCGAGCGCTTGGCAGGATCTCCAGTGCAAGTTTCTTCTGGCCCCAACACCGCAAAATCAATATTTAATGCATCCAGTATCTGTACAAATGTCCTGGTAACTCTTTGGTATCTACTATCATAAGAACCTGCACAACCCACCCAAAACAAGTATTCAGGCTTTTTCCCCTCCTGTGCACATTCGCTCATCACTGGTATCTGTATATTGCTCATAAATGTTTTTTCGTTAATAATTATTCTACATCTACTGATGAGGTTTCAGAAAGTGTCGGAATATCCTCACCCCAACTAAATCGATCCG
Organism: uncultured Bacteroidia bacterium; assembly: GCA_964652565.1. Taxonomy (GTDB): domain Bacteria; phylum Bacteroidota; class Bacteroidia; order J057; family J057; genus JBCCTX01. The sequence goes on along the minus strand of CAZZEC010000064.1, from coordinate 16,260 downwards.
CAGCGGCAAATGCCCAGGGGGCACCATTATTCTCGATGTTATTGGTCATGGCTGCCCATTCCTCAGGCATACTGGAATCTTCCAGGATCAAATGCCTACGCAACTCCATAATGATAGACAATTGGTCGATATTTACAGGACAGGATTCCACACAGGCATTACAGGTAGTACATGCTCTCAATTCTTCTTCTGTAATATAATGCCCCAGAAGCGTATGATTGGCAGCTTCTTCCGCTCCTTCGACTCCATTTCCAGGTACCAATGCACCGTTCTCATCTGGCTTGAGCTTGTATTTACGTACCTCCTCCAGACGGTCCCTCACATCCATCACGATCTTACGAGGAGACAATTTCTTACCTGTGATATTAGCAGGACAGGAAGCCGTACATCTACCGCACTCCGTACAGGTATATGCGTCGAGCAGACTTTTCCAACTGAGATCTGTTACATCTTTTGCACCAAAGCGCTTGGGAGCATCGGGGTCTTCAGGAGGCATATAGCTAAAGTCAAAGGCAGCCTTTACTTCTTCCTGGATATGCTTAGAGGAAGAAAGTTTTCCTTTAGATACCAATTTGCTGTAATAGACATTGGGAAATGCCAAAATGATGTGAAAGTGCTTGGATATAGGTAAGTAATTCAGAAATCCTAATACAACCATTATATGGCCCCACCAGCCCAGTCGTTCCAGGAATTCCAGGGTAGAAATACTTTCTATCCCTCCAAACAACAGCGGTCCCAACCAACTACTTACCGCAAATCCAAAGCTACCCACTTCACCTTCGGCACCTACAGCATGGCTGGCACCACGATTGTACAGCACTTCATCCGCCCCATTCATGGTAAATATGAAGATGATCAGAAGTATCTCCAGATACAGAATGATATTCCCATCTAACTTGGGCCAGCCCTTCATCTCATCCATCTGGAAACGAGGGAGTTTCAGAAGGTTTCTTCTGGCAAGAAAATACAGCGTAGCAAAGAAGGCTAACAGTGATAGTACCTCTATAAAGCTAATCACAAAGGTGTAAAACCCTCCCAGATAAGGCCGAAATAGGCGATGCGAACCGCTCAAGCCATCGGCGATGATCTCTATGAGCTCGATTTGTGTGATCAGAAATGCGCCATAGATGAAGAAGTGCATGAGCGCAGGTAGCCATTGCTTAAACATTTTTTGTTGCCCAAACGCAACGAGCCCTACATTTTTCCAGCGCGTAGCTGAATCCCCACCAATGTCTTCCGGCCTTCCCAAAGTAATCAGTTTACGAATTTTCCCCACCTGAAAAGCAAAAAACGCTATTCCTCCACCGAATATGAGTATAAATGCTATGATTGAGATCATATATATAATTAATTGTTCATTCATCCCAAAGTTCCATATCGTGAATGGAACTATGGGTTTCTTCATAAAAATACTATGCATGCATAACATTTACAAACATTTCGTAAGAACATATCATGATGTGTTCCTACGATACATGTTTTTTTGAATAATTACAGGAAACTATTGGCGAAAAAGGGGAATTGTATTACTTTTGCCAAACCTTACGCCAAAGGTACGCGTTCTCAGAGCAATAAGTTGAAATGTAGGGTTGAAAACGGTTGCTCTCACATACTAGACAACCTTTACTACATATACTGTTAGGTGCGGTAGCTCAGTTGGTAGAGCACAGGACTGAAAATCCTGGTGTCGGCAGTTCGATTCTGCCCCGCACCACACCGTACTTAAGCACTTATAATTCAATGTTATAAGTGTTTTTTATTTTTAGAAGGGTTATTCCTCCTTTGGGTTGCAAATTATATTTAAACACTGCTTAAAAGTTGTTGCGCCACACAAATCCCCCTCTCCTTGCAACCTATCCTACCTAAATTCAATCTATCTAATAAGAAACCATTAACAATTTTTAATTCGACATCACAATGAAAAATTGCTTCATTATCCTCTTCTTATGTAGCATCCTACATACTTACAGCCAAACAACATCAGACTTCACCCAACTCGAACAAAGCCTGCTCCCTGCCGTGCAGGTTAAAGGAGAACCTGCTGTTTTATTTTCTATAGAGGAACGAATGGATCACTACCACGTGCCAGGAGTAAGTATTGCCATCATTCAGGATGGAAAAATTGCCTGGGCTAAAGGATATGGTGTATCCAATACCAAAACTCAACAACCGGTAGACGAGCAAACCTTATTTCAGGCGGGATCAATCAGCAAGCCTGTAGCAGCCATGGGAGCACTTACGCTGGTTCAGAAAGGAAAAATGGACCTGGATGAAGACATCAACACCTCCCTGAGTCGATGGAAGGTACCTGAAAGCCCATATATCAAAGATCATCCTGTAACCCTTGAAGGCCTTTTATCCCATACCGCAGGGATGACGGTACACGGATTCCCAGGCTATACACAATCGGATGAATTTCCTACCGTAGAAGCCGTACTCCTAGGAGAAGGGAATACAGCAAAAATTTTCCCAGATACTATTCCCGGATCGATATGGCGGTATTCAGGAGGAGGATATACTGTGGCTCAGCTGGCTGTGGAGGAAGTAGCCGATATGCCTTTTGCGAAATATCTTGAAGCTTCGGTGTTAGCTCCACTGGGCATGACGAGAAGTACTTACTTACAACCTTTACCTGCGGAATGGCAGGAGAATGTGAGTGCTGCCTTTAATAGCCAGGGAGAAATGGCTGAGGGATTGTGGAATAACTATCCCGAACTAGCCGCCGCAGGTCTTTGGACTACGCCTACGGATTTAGCTAAATTTTGTATTGCCATACAAGAGGCTTACCAGGGCAATAACGAAACCGTTCTATCTCAAGAGATGGTACAAACTATGCTTACTTCCATTGACAACAGGTATGCACTAGGATTGGGAATAGATACTCAAGGAGATACACTTTTTTTTGGTCATGGAGGAAAGAATCGAGGCTTCACGAATAATATGCGAGCTTCCGCCACTCATGGCATGGGAATCATCGTTATGACCAATGCTGACGAAGGAGGTAATCTCACATCCGAGATCATGCGTGGAGTCATGAAGTTATTTAACTGGGGTCCTGTTCGTCAACAAACCATAGTGAAATATGCTTTATCTCCCGAAGATAGAGAAGGATATCTAGGAACCTTTCAATTGGATTGGGGGGATGAAGAATACTTTGTGGAAATACGCACTTACAAATCGGGTATCGTGATACACGATCCTCAAAATACAGATAATTACCTATTACCCGTCTCTGCAACTGAATTTGTTGACAGGGATAGTGGCAGATCTGTAAGTTTTACGTTAGACGAAGAAGGAACGGCAGAGGGTTTTTTATATGCGGGCACATATCCATTCAAGCGGTCTAAGAAGTAGGTTAATCAATACATGCGGTTAATTCCGCATGTATTGAAAATAGTAACAGTTTATCTCATGCAATAGGACTCTTTAATTCATACTGAAATTCACGTGTAGGGACCACTGCTTTGAATTGATACCCTTCATCGTGGAAGGTCTTAAGCAATAGTGGTAATGAAACCGCTAATCGGTCCCAGGCTTTTAAGCTATCGTGAAAAATAACGATTGATCCTGAGCTTGCATGCTTGGCTACGTTGAGATAGCACTCTTCACCAGAAAGACTCTTGTCAAAATCACCGCTGATCACATCCATCATTACCACTTCATGTGTACGTAGGATAGCCCTAGCCTGAGAACCCGTAATTTTCGCATAGGGAGGTCGGAAAAGTATAGTTTGTAACCCTGTGTATTCCATCAAAGTCTTATGACCTAGCAATACATCTTTCAAATATACTTTGGTATCCGTCTTCCAGCCATTTTTATGGGTTTGGCCGTGATTACCTACTTGATGGCCTGCATCAATAACTTTGTGAGCGATTTCAGGATATTTAATAACATTATCCCCTACCATAAAGAATGTGGCATGAGCCTCGTACTGAGCCAACTGGTCCAGTACCCATTCTGTCACGCGGGGTGTAGGTCCGTCATCAAAGGTCAAATACAATTCCTTTGATTGGGTTTTGTATCTCCAAATATAATCAGGATACAAATTGTGCAGAAAAGAAGGAATTTTTGTGATATACATTCAATAAGAAGTGATAAAGAAAAACTTCCTTTAGTTTATTATTGATATTCAAACACGCTATGAGATATGTCTATAGATTGATTGAATATTTCACGATTAATTAACACATTAATACCATGCTGTTCACAGTATGATAACAAATTTTCTGTAGCTATGTTTCCAACTAATTCGTCCTTTGCAAAGGGACATCCCCCCCATCCTCCTATAGCTGTATCGAAACGACGACAGCCATTCTCATAGGCTGCATGGATCTTTGTCCATTGATCCTCGACATGCGAGTGGAAATGTGCCCCAAATTCCGTCTGAGGAAAATTGGATATCAAGCGATCGAATACATATTCGATATCCTCAGACTTGGCTTGGCTGGTAGTATCGGCTAGCGAAATAACTTTGATGCCCATTTCAACCATTTTTGCTGCCCAATCATCTACCAAATGCTTATCCCAATGATCGCCATAAGGATTTCCAAAAGCCATAGAAAGATAAATAACGAGTCTTTTGTTCTTTTCGGTGCATAATTTCTGTATTTCTCTCACAATTTCAAAGGATTCTAAGGTACCCTTTCCTGTATTTCTAAGCTGAAAGGTTTCTGATATAGAAAAGGGATAACCTAAGTAAGCAATCTCGTCAAACATGAGCGCTTCCTGCGCTCCGCGAATATTTGCGACAATGACCAACAGTTTTGTAGGACTTTCACTACTATTTACAAGCGTTAGAACTTCTGCAGTATCAGCCATTTGAGGTACTGCTTTATGAGATACAAAGCTTCCAAAATCGAGCGTATCGAAGCCCACATTAAGTAAGCTATTGATATAGGTTGCCTTAAGTTGAGTAGGAATAAATGTACGTATTCCTTGCATAGCATCTCTGGGACATTCTATGATTTTGATACTCTGCGGGTCATTATTCGCATATTCTTCATGTAACATTTTCTACCTTATTTACCTATTTACATACGATCAAAGTAATATTCTACTATAAATCTAACATATTACTATATCATGTAATAATCCTCAATTCATGCAATTGAATAGAATAAAATTTTTGTGAAAATTTGTTTTATATAAAATAACAAACAAAAAAATATATTCACGAGAAATAAAATTTGATATGAGAGAGACGATTACCACATTACTGTTATTGATTATGCTAATCTCTGCCCCAAGCGCATTCTCACAGTATCGAGGAACGCTTACAGGTTTAGACGTATTAAAAGAAAGCGTAAAATATCATGATCCACAAAGGAAATGGGGTTCATTCGAAGGAACGCTTTATCTCCGTGGGAAGTTGCCTATTGGCAAAGATACTTACACTGTGATCACACTCAAGAATCAACAGGAATTCTACCAAGCTACTCGTAAAATAAATGGAAGAATGGTTACCAGTGGTGTCAAAGAGGGGTATTGTTTTGCTCAAATAGACGGTGATCCTCAATTATCTTCAGACCTGGTAGAAAAGTATCATTTGGAGTGTGAAGAAGTGCTGGGAATGAGAAATTATCACACTCACATGATTGGTTTGCCTATGAAACTGGAAGAGTCCCGTGTCATCGTTCACAAAAGAGTTAACATTGTCCCTTTCCAAGGGCGCAATCACTATGAGGTTGAGGTTGCTTATGATGCAGGTATAGGTGCAGACAAATGGTATTTTTATGTTGACACGCAAACATTTGCTCTTAAAGGATACAGATTTATGAAGGATGGAGATGATGATAATGGTGAATATGTTGTATTTTCCGGTGAAATCAACGTAGGCGGGTTAACATTACCCAGTACAAGAAAATGGTATACCTATGACAACATTTATCTTGGTACAGATGATCTCATCATAGGAAAGCACTTTCAAAACCCAGAAGAAGTTGCAGGAAGGTAATCCATACCTAACGTAGATAGTACCGGACGGCAAGCCTATGAATACTACTGGATAAACAAACCCGTCCTCAATGATTGTTCTAGCTTGCCGTTCGGTTCCACACACTCTCCTATCTATAATCTTCACGTACAGGTTGAAAAACATCCAGAATCTCACATGCTGTAACTGATTTTCCCGAGTGAATCGCATGTGGAGGAATTACTGCAACTGATCCAGCCTTGAGTTTCTGCCCTTTTCCTTCTACAATTAGCTCGAACTCCCCTTTCATAACGTTTACCACCTGTTCATGGGGGTGCGAATGTTCAGGAAGTTGGGCTCCTGCATCAATTTTCCAGTATGCGAGGGTCATGTGATTAGAATGAACAAACTTTCCCCTAAAGCCTGGCATAACTTCCCTAATTTCTAGTGTATCTAGCTGATAAAATGGCATATCAATTTTTCCTAAATTTAAACAATGAACTCGGAAATTATTTATGCTATTCCAGGGATGAGTACGGACTCTCGGATATTCGACCGACTCAATATGGAGAATATCCACGCTATTCAATGGTTGGAACCACATTCAACAGAACATCTGGACGTGTATGTGAAAAGAATGCTAGATCAGATCCCCACTCATATAGATACACTGCTGGCTGTTTCTTTTGGTGGTATCATTGCCCAGGAAATGTGCAGATACCGCAGTTTTCGGAAACTGATCTTGGTATCGACCATTACATCACCCTATGAATTACCCTTTTACCTCAGCATTATGCGCAAGATACCTCTCTACAAGCTCTCAAAAGGCACATGGCGTATTAAATTACTACCTATCTGGGGAAAATGGGTTGGAATTACCGATACACAAGAGATTCTTTTGTTACAAGATATGTTTAGTAAGTTCTCAGATCACTACCGATTCTGGTCGATTCGACAAATCGTTAATTGGGAAGGAAATGAAAAGATACCTTTACCAGATCTTATCCGATTTCACGGGACAAAAGATCCCCTATTTCCCATAGACAACGTCTCTGGGCATCAAGTGATACAGGGTGGCGACCATTTTATGGTATACAGAAAAGCAGATGAAATCCGTCTGCTAATTCAAGAATGGCTGGAATACTAGGAATACATAGTAAACAAGTCAAGGGACAAGGGTCAGAAATGATAACCTTCCCTGCTAATAGGAAAAATACTTAGGCAAATCATTATACGTGCGACCACTGTCATCCAGATACATTTGAGAGGTCTTTTTCTCAGTGGGTAATATAGAGGCTTCCGTCTCAAACGTATCACGAGTCAGCTTGTACAACTCCATCAATACCGCTTCATCATCGATATTAGCAATGATGTCCATCAGCCTTCCCTTAATTTCATACTTGTTCATAGCCTGGTATTAAGTCTTTGAATTTAGGTAGAAATACGTAAGATTTACTAATTGGTTGATGAATGTTGTATAAAATAAATATTAATATGAACGAGCTTACATCAGCTATTGAATTGCTAAAAAATCTAATCATTACGCCTTCTTTTAGTCGTGAAGAAGCGCAAACAGCTGAGTTAATTGCTAATTATTTCAACCACCGAGGTATTACTCCACATCGTAAGGGTAATAATATATGGGTAAGCAATCTATACTTTGATCCAGGAAAAAAAACGATCCTGCTCAATTCACATCATGATACGGTTAAACCTGCCTCGGGGTGGACATACGATCCTTTTGAAGCCACGCTAGAAGGAGATCGTCTTACGGGACTAGGAAGCAATGATGCCGGAGGTCCATTAGTGTCGTTGCTAGCTACTTTCCTACATTTTTACGCACAAAAAAACTTACCCGTCAATCTCATTTATGCTGCGACTGCAGAAGAAGAGATATCTGGCACAAATGGCATTGCATCTATTTTAGGAGATTTGGGAGAAATATCATTGGGTATTGTTGGAGAGCCTACTCAGATGCAAATGGCTATTGCTGAAAAGGGATTAATGGTCTTGGATGGTACTTCAATGGGGAGGTCAGGTCATGCAGCCAGACAGGAGGGAATTAATGCCTTGTATATTGCCGTTGAGGACATAAACTGGATCAGAACCTACAACTTTGATAAAGTGTCTGCACTTTTGGGCGACGTAAAGATGAGTGTTACACAAATTGCAGCAGGTAGTCAACACAATGTAGTACCTGATACCTGTAAATTTGTCGTAGATGTAAGAACGAATGAGTGTTATTCTAATCAGGAGGTCTACGATATAATTGATGCATCTACTCGATCCAGAATAGAGGCTCGTTCTTTCAGACTGAATTCATCCCGTATATCTCCAGATCATTTGCTCATACAGGCTGGGAAAACACTCAATTTCTCTACATTTGGTTCTCCTACGCTCTCAGATCAAGCATTGATGCCATTTGAAACCCTAAAAATGGGGCCTGGAGATTCCGCAAGATCGCATACTCCTGACGAATATATATATTTAGGTGAGATTGAAGAAGGAGTAAGATCTTATATAGATATTCTGGAAACTTATTTTCGTTCAATATAGACAAATACTATTTCAATTGATATACTCCACGTAATTCTCTGCCTTGTTGAGCGAAGTCAAGACCATACCCTACAACAAAAGCTGGGGGTATCTCAAAACCAATGTAATTGGGCTTGGCACCCATCAAAAAACTATCTGGTTTAAATAGCAACGAAATAATCTTTACAGACTTGCATCCCTCATCACGCATATATTTTCTCAAAAACTCAGAAGTGTAACCAGTATCAACTATATCTTCAATGATTATTACATGACGTTCTTGAAAAGGAATATTTTTTCCAAATTCAATTTCTTCAATTTCTTCTCCAAACATCCCGTCGCCATAACTCGATACTTTACAAAAATATAGTTCTGGTTGAACTGTCAATTTTCGAATGAGGTCTGCTGCGAAGATAAATGATCCATTGAGTACTGAAATGATCAATGGGGACAAATCTTTATAGTCATGATTAAGCTGATCTGCTAGCTCTAAAATTCTTTGCTCTAATTGCTCTTCAGAAATAATGAGTTTGAACTGCTTTCCTCTAATAGTTACCTCATCCATAAACCTAATGTTGTGAAATTCGTTTTACAGGGTGTGATGCGGGGAACCTGTTAGTAATCAGGTTATAGTGCACATTTTAGCAAAAATACAAGAGTTTGCATATATTCCTTATAAATGTTAGTAATTTTACACGCAGTTAAAAATAAATTTACCTGTGAGCGACACAATTAAACACGAGTGTGGAATAGGACTGATCAGACTACTTCAACCTCTCGAATATTATCAGGAGAAATATGGATCAGCATTATGGGGATTGAACAAGATGTATCTCCTAATGGAAAAGCAACGAAACCGAGGTCAAGATGGAGCTGGCCTGGCATGTGTAAAGTTGAACATGGAACCTGGTAAACCTTATCATGCCCGGATGAGAAGTATCGAAACCTCGCCATGGACAGATATTTACAAAAATGTCCGGGGAATCATGGATAAGTTACCTGCAGACTCACCCGATCAATTACTGGATTCAGCTTTCCTCAAACAACACTTCCCCTACGCAGGCGAGATATACATGGGCCATCTTCGTTATGGTACACATGGAACGAATTCAGTGAATGCCTGCCATCCTGTGATTCGTACCAGCAACTACGTCAATCGTTGTCTTATGCTAGCAGGTAACTTTAACCTGACTAACGTTGATCAACTCTTCCAAAAGCTCGTAGAGTTAGGGCAACATCCTCGACATCTTACTGACACTGAAACCATGTTGGAAAGAATCTGTCATTATCTGGATAAAGAGAATGAATTGTTGGAAAAAAAGTTTCTGTCCAATGGATACACAGAACAGGAGACCACTCAACTGATTGCCGATGAGATTAATATACATAGTATATTAGCACAATCTGCACAAATATGGGATGGTGGATATGTAATGGGTGGAATTATCGGTAATGGAGATGTCTTCTTGGCAAGAGACCCCAATGGAATCAGACCCTGCTTTTTCTACCATAATGACGAGTTTTTTGTTGCTGCCTCTGAAAGGGCTGCAATCAGTACCGTATTTGATATAGACCCTGAAAATATCTCAGAACTCACGCAAGGTCATGTTATTTCTGCCAAAGGAACAAATAACCAAATTTCTGATAGCCCTTTTATTGAACTGGGCGAATTGAAAAGCTGCTCTTTTGAACGAATATATTTCTCAAGGGGAAGTGATGTCGACATTTACAAAGAACGAAAAGAATTAGGGAAATATATTTTCCCCAAAGTATTAGAAAGTATTGATTACGATCTCGAGAATACCGTATTCAGTTTTATTCCCAATACAGCTGAGACTTCGTTTTTAGGTATGATGGATGAAGTTCAGTCCTACCTTAACGAGCAGAAAATCAAAGCTATTGAGGCCCTTGGCGAAAATCCTGATATCAACCAGATTCGACGCATCATGAGTGTTCAACCAAGATCGGAAAAGGTTGTGCATAAAGATGTGAAAATGAGAACTTTCATTGCTGATGATTCCTCCAGAGATGATTTGGTTGCACATGTTTATGATGTAACCAGAGGTATTATTCACAAAGGCGTAGATAATCTGGTCTGTCTGGATGATTCCATTGTAAGAGGTACTACGTTACAAAAAAGTATTCTTAATATTCTCTCTCGTCTCAAACCCAAGAAGATCGTTGTGGTATCATCTGCCCCACAGATCAGGTATCCAGACTGTTATGGTATCGATATGTCTAAAATACATAAACTGATTGCCTTTCAAGCTACTATCGCTCTTCTGGAAGAGAGAGGAATGACGCATATTATTCACGATGTGTACAAGCAGATTCTCACATTGAAAGAAGAGGGGAAGTCGCATACCAGAAATGTCGTGAAAGAGATTTATGATCCTTTCACGGAAGATGAAATCTCTGCCAAGATCACAGAGATCATTGCACCTGAACATATATCTTGTCATTTGGATATCATCTTTCAGCCGCTTTCAAATCTATCCAAAGCTATACCCTCGCATAGAGGGGATTGGTATTTTTCTGGTAATTATCCTACACCTGGGGGAAATAAAATTGTAAATCAGGCTTTTATCAATTATTACGAAGGGAAAAATGAAAGAGCATATCAGGTAAACTCATTCTGATAGGTCTAAAGTGGTAGTGGTAATAAAGGATTGAATCAGATAAGCGATTGGAATAAAGAAAAGAGCCATCCACATAAGCGGATGACTCTTTTTAACATTTATACTAAGTAGATTACTATATTATTTATTGTCGTCTACCTCTTCGTATTCTACATCTGTAACATCTTCTTCCGTACCTTGCTCAGCACCTTCATGTGCATTTGCACCATTTCCAGATGCATCCTGTGCCGCATCTTGTTGAGCCTGATACATTTCTGTAGAAGCATTCTGCCATGCAGTATTCAATGCAGCAGTGGCTGCATCAATTTTACTGAAGTCTTTAGCCTGATAGGCATCTTTCAGCTCCTTGAGAGACTGTTCGATTGCTTCTTTATGATTGGCAGATATCTTATCACCAATCTCTTTCATCTGCTTCTCTGTAGAAAATATCAAAGAGTCTGCTGCATTGAGTTTTTCCACTTCTTCACGCTTAGCCTTATCAGATGCCTCATTTTCCTTCGCTTCGCGCTTCATTTTTTCTATTTCAGCCTCACTCAGACCTGTAGATGCTTCAATGCGAATTTTCTGCTCCTTTCCTGTAGCTTTATCTCTAGCGCTCACATTAAGAATACCATTGGCATCTATATCAAACGCCACTTCAATTTGAGGAATACCCCTTGGCGCTGGCGGAATGCCGTCCAGGTGAAATTTACCCAGCGTACGGTTATCACCGGCCATTGGTCTCTCTCCCTGAAGAATATGTATTTCAACGGAAGTCTGATTGTCCGAAGCTGTTGAAAACACCTCCGACTTTTTCGTAGGTATTGTCGTATTTGACTCAATCAACTTTGTAAAGACTCCTCCCATCGTTTCGATACCCAGTGAAAGTGGTGTAACATCCAATAATAATACCCCTTTCACATCTCCAGAAAGTACTCCACCTTGTATTGCTGCACCTACGGCAACTACTTCATCAGGATTAACACTTTTATTGGGCTGCTTTTTGAAGAATTCCTGAACAATATCCTGGATTTTAGGAATACGAGTTGATCCACCTACCAATATGACTTCATCAATTTCATCAACCGAAAGCTTTGCAGCGCTCAGAGCTTCTCTACATGGATCGAGGCATCTGTCAAACAAAGAATCTGCTAATTGCTCGAACTTAGCACGTGAGATATTGCGTTCCAAGTGCTTGGGACCTTCCTGATCCATTGACAGGTAAGGAAGATTGATCATGGTAGAAGAAGTACTAGATAACTCGATCTTTGCAGTTTCTGCAGCGTCTTTCAAGCGTTGCATTGCCTTGGGATCTTTTCTGGGATCTATTCCATGTTCAGCTTTAAATTCATCAGCTAACCATTGAATAATTACGTTGTCAAAATCATCACCTCCAAGGTGTGTATCACCATTGGTAGACAATACTTCAAACACCCCATCGCCCAGCTCCAGGATTGAAATATCAAACGTACCTCCACCTAAGTCAAAAACCGCTACTTTTATGTTTTTATTCTGCTTATCCAGGCCATAAGCGAGTGCGGCTGCAGTGGGCTCATTGATAATTCTTCTGATTGTAAGTCCCGCTATTTCACCGGCTTCCTTGGTTGCATTTCGCTGAGAGTCGTTGAAATATGCTGGAACAGTCACAACCGCTTCCTTAACTTCGTATCCCAGGTAATCTTCGGCAGTCTTCTTCATCTTTTGAAGAATCATAGCTGAGATTTCCTGAGGTGTAAATGTACGATCATCTATCTTTGCTACTGCGAGATTATTTCTACCTTTTTCTATTTCGTAAGAGACATGGTTTGTTTCATTCCTTACCTCGTCGTATGTCATCCCCATGAAACGCTTGATAGACCGAATTGTACGAGTAGGATTAGCTAGTGCTTGTCGTTTTGCTTGCTCACCCACAATACGATCACCATCTTTTGTAAAGGAAACTACCGAAGGAGTAGTGCGTTTTCCCTCTGCATTAACAATAACAGTAGGTTCATTTCCCTCCATAATTGCGACTGCAGAATTGGTTGTTCCTAAGTCTATACCTATAATTTTACTCATCTCTTGCTTGATTTATAACTATCTATATAAATAAGTAATAATTGTTAATCTATATTAATATCTGTTGATCCTTCCGATGTAGGATTTGTCTTAGGGAAAGATACTGTAAGTACTCCGTAGTCAAACTTTGCTTTAATATTTTCCAGTTCAACAAATCCAGGGAGCGGGAAACTCCTAGAAAAATCTCCAAATCTCCGTTCGCGTTTGTGATAACGAAGATTATCATTGGATGTACCGCTCGTCTTTTTCCCGGTAATATTGAGCACTCCATCTACCACCTGTAAATTGATATCTTCCTTTTTCACACCAGGTATCTCAATCTCGATCATGAAATGATCGTTGGTCTCGAATTCATCCGCTGCTACTCTTACCTCGCCTACAATCACCTCTCCACTAAATACATCATCTATTACTTTATTCACTTTCTGCCCTATATCATTCAGACCTTCTCTCAGAGAGCGAAGGTAGTCTTCTGGTTTTTGTTGCTCTTTACTCATTGTCGCTTATTATTTTTCATGAAAACAACAATCTGGGTGCCACATACTTAATTCAGGTCTTTTTGGCATCTTTTGGGTAACAAAATGTCAGATTGGCATAACAAAATGTTTTGATTGAAAGCCTGAAACTCATTTTGTCTTACCTACATTTCACTCAATTAAGCCTCCAGGAGATAATTCCTCTAATATTTCGCGAGCATGATCCCTGGCTTCTATGTTCTCCCATTCATCCATTACCCTGGCATAGTACAACCACAGATAAGGATTTTGGTCATTGTAATCTAAAGCTTGCAGAAGTATTTCATGTGCTTCAAACCATTTACTCTGATCCAGGTATATCATGACCAATTCCAGTGCAATGTCCGTTTTCAAGGGAGACAAATCATAAGCTTGATGTAGGAGCGTTAACGCTGAGAGTGTATCCTTTTGAAGTAGATACCAAGAAGCATGGGTCTGCATAAATTCTGTCTGCACTTGGCTTGTATCTGCAATTCGCTGTAAATAGTGAATAGCGGAGTCCAACTGATTTCTATTGAGGAATGACTTTGCTATACCTATTAATAAATGTGGATTTTGGGAATCCAGGCGCAACCCAAGCTTGTAGGTTGATAAGTCCAGGGTGTCCTTATATTTCTTATAAAGGTTACCCATTTCAATATAAGGATATAAATTACTCGAATCTTTGGCTAACATATCTCTGAAGTTTTCCAATGCCCAAAGATATCCTTCTGTACTATCGGCATATAAACTTATGCGCATACGCTGATTAATGTCCAATGAATCTTTGGCCCATTCCGTTTGAGCATATATTTCCTGACCATATGCCCGTAACAATAGAGATAATTCCTGGGAAATATCTTTCTGAAGCGTTGGATAGGCACCTCTTAATTGAGCGAGATGTCTTGCTGCACTATCTTGCCTATTCATTAATATCTCCATCCTGGCAGCGTTAAAAAAACCGTGAGTATTTCCGTTTTCACCAGACATTTCAAAATATACTCGAGCCATTTCCCAAACATCAGACTTCATATATGCCAATGCCAGTAAAAAGTTACCCATAGCACGATAACTGGGATATGTCAAATTGACATAATCCAATCGACTGAA
>CAZZEC010000064.1:0-1434 GCA_964652565.1 uncultured Bacteroidia bacterium | reverse complement strand
CCAGGAAATATTTGATGGTGTTTGGGATTCAATAGATGCTTGTACAAAGGGAGCAACAAGTGATGGCTTGTCGTATAAGTAATAAATGCCTGCCAAATGAGAAAGCCCCAGCGAATGACCAGGTTTGTTTAACAAGCCTTGCTTCAAATAATATATTGCAGAATCAGGATTGTTCTGACTGAGGTACATATTTGAAAGATTGTGCGTAATGTAAACAAAAGCATCTTGATCCTTGTGGGCATATTCTAGTAGAATCTGTAACGCTTTCTCTTCTTGTTGAGATTGTTGGTAAATATAGCTCTCATTTAATTTGGCGTACGGGTTCTCGTAAAAACCTGATATACTTTCAAATGCTTCAATAGCCGCGGGGAAATCCTGGGGTTTCTGCATGAGGATCACCCCTTTGTTGTAATTAGCTTTGGGGCTTGCCGGAATCCACTCTGTAGCCAGGTCATATGCGTTTAGTGCTCTTTCACGCTCGCCCTCATGATAAGCCATATCGCCTTCCAAAAGAAAATAACTATGTGTAAAAATGCGATAGGATTTCCAGGAATCTGTAGTCTCATAGATTAGCACCCCTAAAAGTCCAACTATCATAATAGCAGGGAAAGGGATTCTTATCCCATTACCTATCAAGTAGTACACATTGATTTTTTTTCTTAAGAGCGTCGCGAAGTTGAGTTCCAGATAGAAGTAATAAAATGCTGAAATCGCGAGGTAAAATATGCTTATGACTTTTTCTATTGCTCTTACAAAAGCGAGGTCACCATGAGAAATGTGATAGAATAAAAAACTGAGAACAATAAGTATCCAGCTCAATATCAGAAAGCTGAAATTACTATGGGAAGTGAATATAACCTGTACTGGTCTCAGTACATTTTGTGAAGTAAATACTATGATTATAAGTGTAAATAAAAAAACGTGTATAGGACGTATTGCCGGATTAACTTCAAGTGCTGAGTGGTATATCCAGAACTGATATGCCAGGAATAATAATATAATCCCCATGGCCAATCTGATCCACTGAATCTTCCACCTCGTCTGTTGTCGAGGTTGATTATTTGATGCAATTACCAAAAGATTAACAAGATCTTTAGACGCAAACCATATCAATGAAATAGTAATCAATAACAAGTAAAAATACTGACTTACTGACGTATGCATCCAGGCAGAGATTCCTGCATTGATATATGCAGTTCCCCAGGCAATAGAAAGAAAGAGTATATATAAGCTAAAAGCACCTAGCGTAGATATGTTTACTCGTTTAAATTGGATGAGATATGCCAATCCCAATATTGCTACAGCTAACGCAGATTCAATAACCGGGAAATTGATTTGAGGGTTTATAAACTCACTGAGATCTGAAAGAAATAGGTATAAGAGAAATACCAGATAAAAGACAAAAGACCAACGGGAGCGGATACGAGTTGCAAA
>CAZZEC010000063.1:0-30601 GCA_964652565.1 uncultured Bacteroidia bacterium | reverse complement strand
TCCCTGAAAATCAGATGAAAGAGCGGGTAGATATCGTAAACGGCGAACTGGCAGGGTATAGTTGGCCTTTGTATGTACATGAGATTGACAGCACACATCTTACGGTTGAACAAATATTAGACATTATCGATGACTTGCCGTATGGCTGATGAATGAATTAAGCCTTGGTTCTCATTGAAGAAAAAATCCGGCACAATAGTGAAACCACAAAAGTATATATGCAAATTGCCTACCCTTTAAACAAACAATTGTTAAACTGTGCAGCACTTTGGATTTTTTGGAAGTTTAAGTACATGAAAATCTTATTGTTAGGTACAAGCTGAATCAAATCAAAAACACTGAGTGAAATGACTAATGAACGAGTACAAAAATTATTATTGTTGATTACTGCTATAGGGTTAATTCCTATCGCTTTAGGATATGGATTTATGCCTGAAAAAACCTTAACATCTCTCTATGGATTCGAGGTAGATAATGTAAATCTAAAACATATCATGAGAGCCGTAATGGGATTATATTTTGGCCAGATCATTATTTGGATTCTCGGATTTTCAAATTCAGATTTAAGAAGACCTGCAATGTACTGTTTGGTTGTATTTACGTTAGGCTTGGCTGGGGGTAGAATGATGAGCCTAATAGTAGATGGGATGCCTCATTGGCTACTGATTGTTTCCTTGATTGTTGAATTAATTATTGGGCTCTTTGGATTGAGATTGATTATTACAGAGACCAAAACTAAAATAAGCCAGTAGCTAACAATTTGTATAGAATATACCTTACAGGATACGCACCAGACACGAGACTGTTGACTGCGCCCTACCTCTGATAAATACAAATGCTCATTTTTTGTTACAAAAGCTTCCATTTGTAATCCTTGATGGGTGTGGCTCAAACCCAGTTCAGCAGGATCAGAAATGAAAAATCGTAAACAGACAAGATTTTTCAACATATGTAAAAGGATAATGCATCTGGAATGTGGTGTTTTGCATTATAAAATGCTAATAAACCACATTATGAATTATCTAACTACAATGAAAACGTTAATCACATCCGTAATCTTAACGGTAGCTGCTTTTTCATCATTTGCCCAATCAGTCCAAACGGAAGTAGAAATTATCCAGGAGACGTTCGGTCTTGAGAAAAAATTAATGGTTGCCAATTCAATGGAATTAGGAGACGATGCTGCAAGTTTCTGGGATATCTACGATGAATACGAAATGGAGCGTAAGGAACTTGGAAAAGATCGTATCAAAATTATTGCAGATTATGCTGTAAGCTACCCAAATCTTACTGACGATCAAATTTTGAAGCTGTACAGTAGGACAAAGGAGCTCAAAAAATCATTTGGTAAACTTCAGGAAAAATATTTCAAACGAATGAGAAAGGAAGTGGGTGTAGCAAAAGCCGCTCAGTTTTGGCAACTGGAAAACTATGTAAATGCCATGATTCAAGCTAAAATTTATTTGGAGATTCCCTTTATCGGAGAAAATTTGAATTATAATTAATACCCCAACCCCAAATATTAGAAACCATGAAGCTTAACAAAAAAGCCATCTATGGCCTTGTTGCAGCCGTAGCATTGGTTGTCTTATTTGCCATATTTCTCCCTTCTATCCTCCATGCGTTGGGTTTTCATCCCGATTATGAAGGGGAACAGTACGATTTGACAGGAAAAAAGGCGCTCATTGTCTCCACCAGCCATGGGGTGTTAAATAAACCTGGCGATACTACTGGACAAGCAACGGGCGTATTTGCTTCTGAAATGACAATACCGTATTACGAATTTTTGGATGCCAACATGGAAGTGGATGTTGCCAGTATTCAGGGAGGAGAAATCCCTATTGACCCTTATTCTTTTTATTATTTCCTCAAGTCACCCCAGGATGAGAGATTTTCAAAAGATGAGACATTCCAGGCCAAAGTGAAAAATTCTATTCCCGTAAAAGGCGTTGATTTCAAACAATATGATGTCGTTTTCTTTGCCGGAGGTTGGGGTGCAGCATACGATATGAATTCTGATTTTATTGCTGAAAAGGTATCCGAAGCATATTATAACTCTGATGTAATTTTCGGTAGTGTATGCCATGGAGCACTCGCATTCACTGAAGCGAAGGACAAGAATGGTGATTATCTTATTAAAGGTAGGCCGATGACCGGTGTCACTCAAAAACAGATAAAAACTTTCGGAATTGAGTACACGCCATATCACCCAGAAGAAGAATTGAAGAAAGCAGGAGCAATCTATAAGGCTAATCAGGAAAAGCGAATAGATCAATTTGCTACTATTACCGTGATTGATCAAGAAAAACGATTTATAACAGGCCAGAATCAAAATTCAAGTCATGAGACGGCTCAACTGATCATGAAAACATTAAATGAAAAGTAAAGATGAACACTTACCTTTTGAGATTTTTATTATCTGCTTTTCTGATTGTCGCAGGGTTAATTTCTGCTTACAGTCAGAGTGATTCTTCCGTAAGTACACCCAATATCGTATTAATACTGGTAGACGATTCCGGTTTGATGGATTTTGGTGCTTTCGGAGGAGAGGCTAGAACACCAAACATCGATCGACTGGCAAATGATGGCCTGATGTTCACCAATATGCATGCTTCCCCGGTATGTTCGCCTTCAAGGGCGATGCTTTTGACCGGAACAGATAGCCACCTGGCTGGAGTGGCCAATTTACCTGAAATGTTACCTGAAGAGTATCAGAATATAGAGGGATATGGTGGCGTTTTAAATGACCGTGTGCAAACTATTGCAACACGCTTAAAGGAAGCAAACTATAATACGTATGTTACGGGAAAGTGGCACCTGGGACACGATGAAAATACGCTACCTACAAAAAGAGGGTTTGATCGCTCATTTATACTCGGCGGATCTGGCGCCAGCAACTATGATAATAGTGGCTATCTTCCCATGAAACCTTTGGCGCATTGGTACGCCGATGGAGAAGAGGTGGAACTTCCGGATGATTTCTATTCATCAAAAACCTACATTGATAAGACCATCTCATTTCATCAGGAAGAAACGAATAAAAACAATCCATTTTTCTCATACATCGCTTTTCAAGCCATTCATACTCCCGTTCAAGCCCCCAAGGAGTTTGTTGAGAAATACAAAGAGACTTACGAGGAAGGCTGGAATAAACTACGTCAAAAACGCTTTGAAAGGGCTAAGGAACTGGGAATTATTCCGGCAAGTTCCCAGCTAACAGATGTATTCCCACAATTCAAAAAATGGGATGAATTGAGCGTTAAAGAGCAGAAATCATACAGTATCAATATGGCGGTGACAGCCGGTATGTTAGAAGCCATGGATTTCCATATAGGAAGGTATATTGATTATTTGACCCAGGAAGGAATGATGGAAAATACGGTATTTATCGTCACTTCTGATAACGGTCCTGACGGGGCAGATTATCGTACAGGGTTGCCATGGGCGCGAACACATGGATACCATCGCGACTTTGATAAAAACGGTGGCAAGGGATTTTTCGGTTACCTTGGTCCTGAATTTGCCAATGCCTTATCCTCTCCGTTTTCCTATTTCAAGTATTATACGGGTGAAGGAGGATTACGCGTGCCACTAATCATCAATGGAAAGAATATTCCGAAAAGCCAGCAAACCAATGCTTTTTGTTTTTTCACAGATATAGCTCCAACCATATATGATTTAGTTGGACTTCCTACATCTGCCAACGAGGGCTATGCGCCTATTACTGGAAAAAGTATGCTACCGCATGTAAAAGATGTTAATCAGCCTATTTATAAATCAGGCGAGGGAATAGGGTTAGAAGCTGCAAGTAGTTCCGCATACTTTTTGAATGGATATAAAATTGTGAAAAACAACATACCGCTTGGAGACAATCAGTGGCACTTATACAACCTGGAAAACGATCCTGTTGAGAGCAATGACCTGGCTAAGCAAGAACCTGAACTGTTTCAGAAAATGTTGGCAGAGTATGAAGCATATGAAAGAAAGGTCGGAGTGGTAAAAATGCCAAAAGGCTATTCTGCATCTGGTACGGTGGCAAAAAAGTCATATGTAACGATACTTATGAATTTACTACCCTACATAGTTATTGTATTGGTAGCCATAGTAGGTTTTATTGTATGGCGAATGAGAAAAAGGACCAAGCAGATGTAACATGATGGGTATAATTAGAGTGCTATTACTCTGCATATTCATAGTTTTCTTCGCAATACTAAAAGCACAGGATCCTCATAAAAAAACATATAAAGCCAAGTACAAGGTATATTACAAACAAACCAGACTGGATACCCATGGCAACGTAGTAAAGCATAAGGATAGTGTATATCTTCAAAGTGAAACAGGTGAAATAGATAGCCTGATACTAATAATTGCATCTGGTAAAAAGGGGCTTCGATCCAACATAATGTTTGGTGAAAAGGAAGAATCGGATAAGCTATTTGTAAATCCGTATCTCATCTACGATGATATAAAGAAATCTTATGTCGACAGGGATCTTGTATATTATTATGAGTTGGAAAACAGACAATCTATTAAAATCAGGTTTAATCATTTTTCTGTTAAAGCCATTTCCGTTCCCCTCAAGGTAAGAATTGGAAGTGATGATATTGATTTTTCAACTGACGCAAACCTCGGAGTGTTCGGAGGATATTCATGGGGAGTTAGTGCGTTTACAAGAAGAAAAAAAATAGATAATTCGGAGATCGAAAAGAAGAATACACTGGGTATTTTGATGGGTACGGAAAAATTAACGTTTTCTTTTGAAGACGAAAACCAACAGCGCATTGAAGAGGAATCTGCGTTAATATCAGCAGGATTAGGCTTTGTTCACTCATATCAAAGTTTCACAGTGGGACTTACAGGGGGTTTTGACTTTGCACTTGGAGAAAATAAAACAGAATGGGATTATCACGCCAGACCCTGGTTTGGACTCGCAATCGGATATTCCATTTTCTCATTTTAGTGTTTCTCTTATTCAAGGGTAAATCTCAAAATGATTTACCAATTACAACAATTAATCACATTAAAGATGTTCAAAAAAATAAAGTTAATATTCTTGGTTTTTATGGTGCTTACCATTCATGCTAAAGCACAAAGCCTGGAGATAACTCCACAGGTTAACTATACTATTGGAGGAAAAATATATGCTCGATTTGGGGAATTAAATATCCGAGATAGCGAGAGCTATGGTATATCGGCAAACCTTGTTACACCCAACAATACCTCCTTTCAAATTGACTATTTCTATCAACCTACGGTTGGAGAATACCGGGATTATTTCAATCCGGATGAAGCTAATCAAAATGCGGATTTAAGAATCAGCTGGTTCATGGTAGGCGTGAGAAAAAGGTTTGAAGTACAGGAAAGCCTGGTGCCTTTCGGTGGGGCATCGATTGGACTAACCAGGTTCGCAATAGATTCAACACCTACTAGCTACGATGAGTGGGCCTTATCTCTGGCACTTCAAGGAGGTGTTAATGTTTATATTTCGAAATTACTGGGATTAAGATTTCACACGCGAATACTGATGCCCATTCAATTTCAAGGATTTGGATTTTATGCTGGAACCGGCGGGAGTGGAGCTGCTGCGAGTGCAGGAACTTACTTCGTTCAGGCTGATTTCGGTGCAGGACTTATTATTCGGCTAAATAATGAATAACGATTCCATACAGGCTGATTAATCTTATTTATAATTAATCATTGTAACAGCGCTTTTTCAATAGGTGCGTGTTCTCATCCCTCTGGGGGAATTAATTTCGCACCTATTGATATGAACAAATAATAAATTAATGCAGTCCTTCAACTTAGAAGTACATATTTAAATATGCCATTATTCAATGTATTCAATCCCTCCGGGATGGGTGCTGGGTGGAATACCACGGCTATTCCTGGTTTAACTCCTTCGGAGTTTCAGAAACCCTGAAAGGGTTAAACCAAGAATAGGACCGGATAATGAACCATCTGTTCTATCCGGTCGAGTATACCCAAATTTCTATCTGAAAGTATTAATTAATATTGTCGCACTACTTGGATAGGATATAGAGCGTTGTAAAAAGAAGAAGACAATAAATAATGTTGTTTCAGCACTATGATCATCGACCGATGCGAATACGTATCGGATTCTTTGACCTTCCTCTATTAGCACATTCCATTCCTGCAAGGGGGTATACTTATTTCTTCCTCAGAAATAAAGCAACAATCGCAGAAGTAAGTACACCCATAACCAATGCTCCTACCGTGCTTTGCATGATATAACTTCGCAGATTAAAAAAAGCCTCTGCTTGTTCCTGATTCATTTTGCCATTTTCAACAGAATATGATATAGCATTAGGGAAGTACTCCGGAGTGATCACTGAATGAGTAATGTATTGGGATAGGGGACTGAGTACGGCTACTACAATAGAAATAATGAGACCCGCAACAAATCCTTGTTTCCAGGTCATTGAATTATTATAGTAGTTTTTTCTCTTATCCCGAAGCGCTAAGACAAAGATAAGTATTGCAACAATGGCAAATAGATTGGTGTATATGGGGTGTTTATTTATGAGTTCACCATGCCAGCCCAATATTTTTTCAAACCACATCCACACCAATGATGCGGCAAAGAAGATGAGTCCCCATTTAATTTCGATTGAATATTGTTTCATGAGTTGTGTGTTTGTTATAGCATAATATAAGAATATATCAATAATTTACATATTCCTACGATACTGTCCTCCCACTTCGAACAATGCATGGGTAATTTGTCCCAGGGAACAATACTTAACGGCTTCCATCAGTCGCTCGAAAGTATTTTCGTTGTTCACAGCAGCTTGTTGTAGATGCGCCAAATACTGAGGGGCTGTTTCTACATGAATACGGTGTAATTGTTGAAGGGTATGAATTTGGCGTTGCTTTTCAGCATCTGATGCACGAATCACTTGTTCTGGGATGATCGTGGGCGATCCATCTTTAGAAAGGAAGGTATTTACCCCAATGATGGGATACTCACCGCTGTGTTTCATCGATTCATAATAGAGAGATTCTTCCTGAATTTGTGTGCGTTGATACATCGTTTCCATAGCTCCAAGTACTCCTCCTCTTTCGGTAAGTCTGTCAAATTCCATGAGAACAGCCTCTTCCACCAAATCAGTCAATGTTTCAATGATAAAAGACCCTTGCATGGGATTTTCATTTTTAGCGAGTCCCAGCTCTTTATTTATAATCATTTGAATGGCGACGGCCCTTCGTACCGATTCTTCAGTGGGGGTAGTTATCGCCTCATCATAGGCATTTGTATGCAGAGAATTGCAATTGTCGTAGATGGCATACAGTGCTTGGAGAGTTGTGCGAATATCATTAAATGAAATTTCCTGCGCGTGCAGGGATCTTCCAGAGGTTTGAATGTGATATTTGAGTTTTTGCGAACGCGCATTTGCACCATATTTGTATTTAAGCGCCTTAGCCCAAACGCGACGTGCTACACGGCCAATTACTGCATACTCTGGATCGATACCATTAGAAAAGAAAAAAGAAAAGTTAGGTGCAAAATTATCTATAGACATTCCCCTGGAGAGATAATATTCCAGGAACGTAAATCCATTTGCGAGTGTAAAAGCAAGCTGTGTGATGGGGTTCGCGCCCGCCTCAGCTATGTGATACCCTGAAATAGATACAGAATAAAAATTCCGGACATGATGGTCGATAAAGTATTGCTGGACATCACCCTGTAAGCGCAAAGAGAATTCTGTTGAAAAAATACAGGTATTTTGAGCCTGGTCTTCTTTAAGAATATCAGCCTGTACGGTTCCTCTGACGGTCTTCAACGTTTCCTGTTTTATATTTTCATACACGTCTCTGTCGAGAACCTGATCCCCAGTGATTCCCAGTAACAGCAATCCCAGTTCATCATTACCTGAAGGAATTTCACCATGATAAGTAGGAAAGGGTAAGCCTTTTTCTGAAAACAATTGTTCTTTAAAAGAAGCTACCTTTTCGGTTATTCCCTGGGCACGAATATATTTCTCACATTGTTGATCGATTGCTGCATTCATAAAAAATGCGAGGACTGTTGCTGCAGGCCCGTTGATGGTCATAGAAACGGAAGTCGTAGGGTCGCATAAATCGAACCCCGAATAGAGTTTTTTCGCATCATCGAGAGAACACACAGAGACACCGGAATTTCCGATCTTTCCGTAGATATCCGGCCGGTGATCGGGGTCTTCTCCGTATAGGGTAACAGAATCAAATGCTGTAGACAATCTTTTGGCGGGCATTCCAGCGGATAGATAGTGAAAGCGGCGATTAGTCCTTTCAGGATCACCTTCTCCAGCGAACATGCGAGTAGGATCTTCCCCCTTCCGTTTAAACGGATATACTCCAGCAGTAAACGGGAATGATCCTGGAATATTTTCCTGTAATATCCATTGAAGTAGATCCCCCCATGAGCGGTAGTTGGGTAGGGAAACTTTGGGTATTCGAGTATGAGATAAGGATTCTGTAAAAGTAGATACATTGATATCCTTGTTCCTTACCTGATAGGTATACACATCACTGGAATATTTCTCAACTACTTCGGGCCATGATTCCAATAGCCTCAGATTGACAGGATCTATTTTTTCACGAAGAACAGCTTGTTGTTCTGCTAATTTTTGCATCACTTCAGGCGTATCCGGTAGAATTTCTATTGTTCTTTGAATACTGTATAATTGATCAGCCCATTCAGACTGTTCAATAGCTCTTTGATTATATCCTCGTATTACATCTGCTACGTCTGATAGATAGCGTACACGAGAAGGGGGAATGATGTAGATTTTCTCTGACGCATGGGTTTCTATGGGTAGATGTGAAGTAAATGATACCTGTGTTGTATGGGTGAGGGTATCAATGGTTGCCCGGTATAGCGTATTCATACCTGGGTCATTGAATTGAGATGCTATGGTACCATATACAGGCATGTTCTCAGGCTTATCTGTCCACAATCCATGATTGCGTTGGTATTGTTTCCTAACATCTCTTAACGCATCTGCAGCTCCCTGTTTGTCAAATTTATTCACAGCTACAATATCTGCATAATCGAGCATGTCGATCTTTTCCAATTGTGTTGCAGCTCCAAACTCCGGAGTCATGACATAGAGAGAAACGTCTGCATGGTCGATAATTTCTGTGCCAGACTGTCCTATGCCAGATGTTTCTAAGATGATCAGGTCAAATTGAGCGGCTTTGAGTAGATGGAGGACATGGGGAATGGCAGAGGAGATGGTAGCATGTGCTTCTCGGGTTGCAAGCGATCGCATGTACACATGGGGATGGTAAATGGTATTCATTCGGATACGGTCACCCAGTAATGCTCCCCCTGTTTTTCTCTTGGAGGGATCTACTGATACAATAGCCAGATGTTTATCCTGATAGTCACTTAAAAATCGTCTTACCCATTCATCTATCAGTGATGATTTTCCGGCTCCTCCGGTACCTGTAATCCCCAATACAGGAACCTTATATGCTTGATGGGAAATATCTGAGAGAAATGTCTGTACCCCTTCCCATTCATTTTCTATCGCACTGATCATTCTCGCTAGTGATGCAGGTCTCTTTTCTGTGATATGGTTGGCTTCTCCATTCAGACTCATACCTGTGGGGAAATCTGCTTGTTGGAGTAGATCATTGATCATTCCCTGAAGTCCCATGCTACGTCCGTCATCTGGGGAATATATTCGCGAAATACCGTAAAGGTGGAGTGCTTCAATTTCTGTTGGGAGGATTGTTCCTCCCCCCCCACCAAATATTTTGATATGGCCACACCCTTCACGTTGCAGCAGGTCATACATGTATTTAAAGAATTCCATATGTCCTCCCTGATAGGAAGTGATCGCTATGGCTTGTACATCTTCCTGGATAGCAGTAGATACAATTTCTTCTACTGATCGATTATGTCCCAGATGGATCACTTCAGCTCCTGAAGCCTGGAGGATTCTTCTCATGATATTGATCGCCGCATCGTGCCCATCGAATAGCGAAGCAGCAGTAACTATTCGTATTTTTTGTAAGGGTTTATAAGGAGCCACCTGTTCCATGTTCACTACAGTAATTTCTATTAAAATATAAAAATTTTACGAAATGAAAAGAAGATAGGTTGTATTTGATATATCGGAATTAAACGGAGCTTTGATAATGTTTACTATACCATTTCCTGAATTAGTGGTATTATACTACCACCTGAAGCAAATAATCTTCAGTTAAAGGTAGTCCTTCTTTGGTAGATTTATCTTGTTGTTTTTGTAATAGCCAGAATTCAAAAGGGAGAATCTCATAATTCAAGGGTTTCCAGGATGCCAGAAAGGAGTCGTTATTTCTGAAACGTTGAATGATCTGCTGCAAATATTCGTTGGAGAAAGAATATTTTTCCCATTGATTGAGTAAATGGTAAACCTGTTCCATTCTGGGTATTACATGATGTCTTTCGAGATATTTCCTAAACGTCTCAATCCTCATTTCTGCAAATTCCAAATACTCTAACTCTATATATAACTGAATTTCATATATTCTCAGTGCTGGATTCCAGTCAGATTTAGAATCTTGAAATTGTGTAATTTGATGAAAATAGTGTAATGCCTCTTGATAATTACCCATCATAAAGTGAGCATAGGATTGTAGATAGGTAAGCCATCCCGCATGAAGATCTTTGGGTCTATGTTGGATGTACCAGTTTAAATCTTCTAATTTCTCTATTGCTTCATTAAAATTACCCATGTACAAACATGCATGAATACAATGTATACCCGCCATAATATGATTGATTCGATGTCTAGGTAGTATATCCATGGCTTTGAGGCTTGCATGATATGCTTCATCGAAGTTGAAACATTTGAGTTCAATTTCAGACATTCTCATATACGGAACTCCACATCTGTTTCGCGATCTTAATCCTTTGTGTCGATTTAGAATGTCTATAATTTGATTGAGAATATGTTTACAATGGATACGAGACTCGCCTCTAGCTTCAAAGAGGACAAATTTTAACATTAAATAATAGTATTGACCTCTGGCACTATATACTTTGAGTAGTCGCTGTGCTAATTTTCTGGTATAGTCTTCTATCTTCGAAATCAACTCGTCATTGGCGGGTTGAGGAAGAAGGACGCGTAATTCATCTAGAAATCCTACACCCATGATGTCGGTCTCAAATTGTCGTAAAGATGTGATGATATGTTCCGTATACTCTTTGCATACCTTTTCCTTTGACTGCGACATGTTGCGCAACTGTATGAGTGCCATTAATTTTAACTCTGGAATGTTCCAGCTTTCTGCCTCTTCAATGCATTCTTCCAGCAACGCTTTTGCAGATTCATTTAATCCTCTTTTATGAAGTACAAATGCGTGTATGATTTGCTTATTGATTTTTACAGGGATAAATGTTGCAAGATCATCATGTATCTTGTAGTTCTTATTGAGGTGAATATTGAGCGTTAGGACTTCCAGCATCTTTTCAAATATGCTATTCTTGAGATGGAAGAATGATTTGTTATGAGGGTCTCCATAGAGCTGTGCAACGAGTTCTGACTGGGGTATTTCTGGATATTTCTCCAATAGAGAAAGCATCTTTTCTGCCTTATCAAAGGATCTGGGCTGAAATGTCTTAAGATAATTTTTAAGACTTTTTTGCTCATTCTTAGACATTTTCTTCAGAAGTGCTTTTATATTTTCCACAATAATTGCTTTTCTATTTAAAACGGATGGAAATGAAATATTCTTCCATTTATGTAAGGAATATTGTGGTTGTATATATGTTCGGGATAAAAAATAATAATATATAAATAAAATATTTTACGTATAATTTTTATGTAGAAAAATCTGTTAATTAGTTTTTGTTTTGGAATTTAAATAAAGGGTTGGGTAGTAATAATTTGTTTTAAGTACGACATGATGGAAAGAAGGCAGAAAGTTATAAGAGATAGTAAGAAAGAAGGATTGATAAGCGAATAAAATACTTCATAGCGTCAGAAAAATCATAAGTCAGAAATATCTATATTCTGTTTTGTTGTTCATCTTTATTTCAAGTAAAAAAAAGACCGAATACGATTTAAAAGATCATATCCGGTCTGTTGACATAAAGATTACCATTAGACAACTTCTTCATAAGCTTCTAATGGAGGACAGGTGCATATGACATTTCGATCTCCATAGGTATTATTGACTCTGCCTACTGAGGGCCAAAATTTATTTTCCTCCAGGTTTGCCAATGGATATGCTGCTTTTTGTCTGGAATAGGAATGTTTCCATGTATCTCCGGTCACTTCTTTCAGCGTATGTGGAGAGTTTTTGAGTACATTATCATTTGAATCTACTATTCCTAATTCTACTTCACGTATTTCTTCATAGATAGAAAGCATGGCATCACAAAATCTATTAAGTTCTGAAAGTGGTTCACTTTCAGTGGGCTCAATCATAATCGTACCGGCTACTGGCCAGGAAACTGTGGGTGCATGAAAGCCATAGTCGATCAGTCGCTTCGTGATATCATCTACTTCCAATCCAAGCCTTTGTTTAAATCCTCTCAAATCTATGATGAATTCATGAGCAACACGTCCATTCTTACCCTGGAATAGTATATCGTATGCATCTTTGAGCCGCTCCTTCATATAATTAGCGTTTAAGATCGCATATTTTGTAGAGGCTGTCATCCCTTCAGTTCCAAGGAGTTTGACATATGCATAGGAAATTAGCAAAATACTAGGACTACCAAAAGGGGTTGCAGCAACAGGTGAAATGCCTTGATCTCCACCTGTCTCTTCTAGCGGATGGGAGGGTAAAAATGGGATGAGATGACTTGCAACACAGATTGGGCCCATTCCCGGTCCTCCTCCCCCATGGGGAATACTAAACGTTTTATGCAAGTTTAAGTGGCATACATCTGCACCAATATGGCCAGGGCTTGTCAATCCTACCTGTGCATTCATATTGGCTCCATCCATGTAGACTTGCCCCCCTTTTTGATGAATTAACTCACAGATCTCTATGATTTGCTCTTCAAACACCCCATGTGTAGAAGGATATGTGATCATTAAACATGATAGGTGATCTGCATGCTTTTCGGCTTTTTCCTTAAGATCTGCGATATCAATATTACCCATCTCATCGCATTTCACAACTACTACTTTCATGCCTGCCATTACTGCACTGGCGGGATTAGTTCCATGAGCAGAAGAGGGAATGAGTGCAATATTACGATGAATATCCCCTCTGCTTTGATGCCACGCACGAATTACCATTAATCCTGTATACTCTCCTTGTGCTCCTGAATTGGGTTGGAAGGATATTCCTTCAAAACCAGTAATATTACAGAGTGCATCTCCTAATTCTTCAATAATTGTTAGGTATCCTTTTACCTGATCTTGAGGTACAAACGGATGAATAGCTGAAAATTCATGCCAGCTTACGGGAATTAATTCTGTGGCTGCATTGAGTTTCATCGTACAGGAACCCAAAGGTATCATTGCTGTATTCAACGCAAGATCTTTATTCTCTAACTTTTTGATATAACGCATCATAGCAGTCTCCGAGTGATAAGAGTTGAATACGGGATGCGTCAAATATGGAGAGGTTCTAATTGCAAACTCAGGAATATATTTCGTTTCAGTACCATTTGTAGAGATTTCTGGAATATTAGTCTGATTAATAACAGCAAAAATGCCTAACAGCGTTTGAACATCTTTTTCTGATGTGGTTTCATCCAGCGAAATGTGTACACAATCTGGATCGGAATACCTGAGGTTAATCTGGTGATCGATCGCAATTTGTTTGATCTGAGCTATGAGATCAGGTGTTAGCGAATCAATAGTAAGGGTGTCAAAGAAGTGGTGATTGTTAATAGAAAACCCTTGCTGTGTTAGCCCATTGTATAACTTACATGTGAGGGTATGGATGCTTGAAGCAATGGCATGTATTCCCGCAGGGCCGTGATATACCGCATACATACCTGACATAATCGCCAATAGCGCCTGAGCGGTACATATATTTGAGGTAGCTTTGTCCCTGCGAATGTGTTGCTCACGGGTTTGCAGTGCCATCCTCAAAGCTGGACGGTCGTGTGAGTCCTTTGACACACCAATTATCCTACCTGGTATTTGTCGTAGAAATTCTTCTGTAGTCGCGAAATATGCTGCGTGTGGGCCACCATATCCCATGGGGACACCCATTCTTTGGGCAGTACCTACTGCAACGTCTGCTCCGAATTCTCCGGGAGCTTTGAGGAGAGAGAGACTCAAAAGATCTGCCGCGACAATGAGATAGCTATTCATTTGGTGCAATCTCTTACCCAGAGTTTCGAAATCATTGATTTCCCCATTCATATCTGGATACTGAACAAGTGCTGCAAATACACGCTCATGTGGGACGTATGCTGATATATCATCAACGACTTCTACCTCAATTCCCAATCCATCTGCACGGGTTTGTATGACAGACAATGTTTGCGGAAAACAATGAGATGATACAACTATCGTATCAGCCTGTGTTTTGCGATCTTTCTTGTGCTTGAAGTTATAAGTCATAGTCATTGCCTCAGCAGCAGCAGTCGCTTCATCTAAAAGGGACGCATTTGCTACATCGAGTGCTGTAAGGTCGCTGACCATGGTTTGAAAGTTTAATAAAGCCTCTAATCTCCCCTGAGCGATTTCAGCCTGATAAGGGGTATATTGAGTGTACCACCCTGGGTTCTCAAAAATATTTCTAAGAATGACAGAAGGTGTTATGCAATCGTAATACCCTAATCCTATATATGACTTGTAGGCCAGATTTTTTTTGGCAATTTGTGCTAAATATTTTAAGAACTCGTACTCACGCATAGCAGGAATTTCTTTCAAAGGCTGCTGCAGTCTAATCGAATTTGGTAGGGTCTCATCAATAAGTTCATCTATCGAAGAAACCCCAATTGTGTGAAGCATATGACTAAGTTCCTCTGTACTTATTCCTATATGCCTGTGAGCGAATGAATCAATATCCTTTTCAGTTATCATTACCCTATTAATTTCATTTTTTTATAGAAACAAAGAAAAAGCATAAACGGTTCAGATCAAAGCATAACACTTTGCTTGAAAAAACTGTCTGGTCAAATTCTAGTTAAAGGTTAATACGAAATTTCCTTATTTCTTACTCATTCAGCATTATGGTCTTGTAATTCATAAATTGCAGTTATTGTACTATTCAGGTAGTACTTAACATCAATTGTAAGGGATAAATCAGTATGTAAAAAAATGAGATAAACTTATTCATTGTAAATAAGCATAATACCCTATAAATTAGTTGGATTATTTTTTCGTATGCGATTTAGACTACATCCGAGGTTGTGGCAAGGTATATTACTGTTCTTAGTGATTCTATCCTGGATCGCTATGATCTCGTATTTTATCTATACCTATGCAATTGTAGCAGTGTACGATCCCAATCAAAGAGTGGATAGCAGTCTCGATTTCAATATCATTTATACGATATTCTTAGCCTCTAGTTTTGGATTTTTTGGTCGAATATTTGGCAGGATTGAGAAGCTCAATGTTATTACATTGCTTTGGCGTTTGTTTTTTATCGGAATGATTGCCGTAGGGGTTATGCTGATTTCCATCATTTCGAATGTATTTATCAGAGTACTTACTCTTGCCGATTATCTGGCACCTATCTTCTTTTTCATTAATCTTCTGGCATTGGTGAGCTTTTTTATCTCTGCGATATTTATCTTCAAACGATTTGTACTTTACCAGAGAACCCAGCAACGGCTGAATGGATGGTATATTTTTATTGCAATTATTTCACTCGCATTATTATTTCCCATCTTTCAGCCGTATTTGAATCCGCCATTAAGCTATTTAGTACCTGCTATTACTGTTATATTTGCGGTAGTTGTAGTGTATTTATCAACTAGTGTAAGATGGATTGCCTATCTCAATTTCAATCAAAAATTGCGTTCCTTAGGTCTTTTTACCCTGATCATTATTGTCAGTATTACTTGTTTTGCTGTGTTACAACGTTTTCCGTTAGAATTGGGGAATGCCTACGAAAATCTGGCACAGAATCTTTTTATTTATTTTATCATTATTTTTCCGGTAACCTACTCGGGCTTTTCTATACTTGTATTATTCTTTAATCTCCCTACCTCTTCCATTTTTGAATTAAATAGCCTGAAGATAGCTTCTGTACAAAAAATAAACCAAGCAATACAGTCAAATCTGGATTTTACTGAAATCTCAAATAGCTTGTTGGATGCAAGTCTGATGGCTTCGAATGCTAAAGCAGGTTGGTTGGAAATGATATCGGAGACCAATGGAAATCCCGAAATAAAAATATATAAGCGGATTGGTGCTAAGGAAATCAAGGATCTTAAGCAAGGATATGATTTGACAGGGAAAGTACTCAAAGAGAATCAACATTTTCTCGTAAAAAATACTCGGAGACACAAGGCGTTTAAAAGAAGTAATAGCAAATTACGATCTTTCCTTGTATCGCCAATTACCTCCAATAACCATCAATATGGAGCGATATATGTAGCAAGCGACTTAGTCAATTCCTTTGAGGATGTAACCATACAGTCGATCAATGCTTTTGCAGAACAAGCTGGACTTGCACTGGAAAATGCACAATTGGTACGCGAATCTATAGAAATGGAACGGTACCAGGAGCAGCTTAAAATTGCTAAAGAGGTTCAAAAAGAATTACTACCTAGTGATCTTCCTGTATCTGATAAAGTGGAATTTGTCGCATTAAGCGAAACAGCATACGAAGTGGGAGGAGACTATTTTGATATACTCCCTTTTGAGGATAAGTTTAGAATTGCGATTGGAGATGTTTCTGGCAAGGGTACGACAGCCGCTTTTTATATGGCAGAGATTAAAGGCATTTTTCACGCACTAACATTGCTTGATCTACCTCCCTCACAGTTTATTTGTTATGCCAATCAGGCCCTATCTCAATGTATGCAGAAGGGTTTTTTTATGACATTAACTTATTTAGAAATTGACTTTACTCAGAATTGTATTGAATTGATCCGTGCAGGTCATTGTCCATCCTTTTTCTACAATTCTGAGCTAGGTGAGGTTCAAATGCTTAAAGAAGGTACTGTAGGTTTGGGGATTGTACGTGATGCTTCTTTTAGCAATTATCTTCACAAACCTGAAAAGTTTTCATACCAATCTGGAGATATGTTGATCTTGTATACAGATGGAATTGTTGAGACTCGGAATGAGGAAAAAGAAGAATTCGGCTATCACCGATTAAAACAACTGATCGAGGATCATATAGAACAACCTCCCGGCAAACTATCAGATATTATCGTACAATCGACAAGAGATTTCGGGCAATCAGAAATAGAAGATGACTTTACTGTCCTGATCATCAAGTTTACATAGTAACTTCAAAGGTGCTGGTATGGACAATTGCATTGCCTATTGTTGAAATAATACCTCCAGGGTTTCTCGATCAATACCTTCTGTCTGCTTGAGGTTGTGGGTATCCTGGAAGGATTGCAAGGCTGCTAACGTCTCTTGGTTAAATACACCATCAATACGTATATCATATCCTTTCTCATTGAGCAAGCGCTGCAAACGCCACACACCGTCATTTATTTCTCCCAACCTGACGATCCCATCTCGTCCCTCTAAAATTTGTTGCATTTGATATGATTGAGTGTCCATGCCCGTTTCTTCCCAACGAAGAATCTCCACATGTGAATATCCATCAGCTTTCATACTGGAGGAGGCTAAGAGCCGTTGTTCGAGAACGCTCGCTGTAGCTTTCATCTGATTATAAGTTTGAGCAAAAGCTTTTTCCTGCGGGTCTTCCCAATTGGGAGCTAGAACATCCACCCGATGAGATTTCCAACAATATCTGGCATACGTTTCACACTCCAGCGCATACTTGTAATAGTTAAGTACTACTTCAGGGTCGTGGTAGTTTGTATCTATATCTGTATTAATTGGGAATGCGTAGTCTTTAGGAGGATGAAATTTCCTGTATCTGTCGTATTGAAACCAGATAATGATAGGTATCCCAATAATCATGATAATGTAAAATACGCGTTTCATGTCACTTGAAAATTAAATCGTCTGTATCATATACAACATATTATTTCACTAAGGTTATTCATCTTCTTGTATGAGAAGTTCCAGTTTCATTCCTCTTGAGCCTTTTAATAAAACTAAATCTGCTAGGGTAAGATCCTGCAAGATTTCGTCTTTCCCTGTTTCAATATCGGGAAACCATTTGCAATTTCCACTGCAATGATGGATCATATGTTTCATTAACGGGCCAATACCTATCGTAATGATGGGGTGATAGGATGAAATATGCTCACCTATCTTTTGATGTTCCTGCTCTTCGTTCTCGCCAACTTCTAACATATCTCCCAAAATCAAAGCTACTTTGCGCTGGGGAATGCTAAATACGTGATCAATTGCTGCTTTCATAGAACTGGGATTGGCATTATATGCATCCATCCAAAAAGTTATCCCCTTCCAGGTTAATACTTGGCTACGATTATTTTGAGGAATATAGGATTCTATACCTGATACAATATGAGAAGAAGAAATACCGAAGTAGGCTCCAACAGCGACAGCGGCCTCAATATTATGCAAATTGTATATGCCACTGAGATGCGTATTCATTTGTATAGGTACTTTCCATTGTGTATGAGAGATTTCGAGGTTCATTCCTGATAAAGTCTGGTTAAGTATTTTCCCATACACATTTGCAGAGAGATCTCCATATGTCAATGCCCAACTTTTGCCCTTGGCCAATTCCCGTACACGATGATCGCTCATGTTGACAAAAATATTTCCCTGCTTTCTGTCAACTGCTTCATAGAGAGCTCCCTTAGTTTCCATGACGCCTTCCAGGCTTTTCAATTTTTCCAGGTGCGCCTTTCCGATGTTTGTGATAAGTCCCAATGTAGGTTGTGCTATTTCACAGAGTTCAGCAATATCGCCTGGCTGATTGGCTCCCATCTCTATCACAGCAATTTCAGTATTGTCTGGTATCTGCAGTAAGGTTAGGGGTACGCCAATGTGGTTATTATAATTTCCCGAGGTCGCATGGATATTTTTTTCTGTTCGTAAAACGGCTGTAATTAATTCTTTAGTTGTAGTTTTTCCATTACTTCCCGTGATTCCCAAAACGGGAATATCAAATGTATCTCTGTAGGCTCTGGCAAGGTCCTGAAGTGTCTTGAGGGCATTTTCTACCAGTATAAGTCGGTCATCTGATGAATCGTAGTACTCAGTATCATCCACTATGGCGTACCCAGCTCCAACTTCCAGTGCCCCTTTGGCAAACGTATTACCATTGAAACGTTCACCTTTCAAGGCAAAAAAGAGCGCACCGGGTAATACATTGCGGGAGTCAGTAGTAACAATCCGGCATTGGTGGAATTTTTCGAGCAAGAATTGCGTAGTATCGCGCATAGTATTTTGACTTGTCAGCTGTAATCTTATTTTTTTGTGGAAATTAACTGAATTTATACAAAATATATATGCATAACGCGCAATATTGGATAGAAAAACTGTCTTTACAGCCTCATCCCGAGGGTGGATATTTTAGAGAAATGTATCGTTCACAAGAATCTATCGCTGCCGAGGGTTTACCAGATAGATATGGTGGCAGCAGGAGTATGGGTACAAGCATATACTTTTTATTGACAGGGGATAGTTTTTCTGCTTTTCACAGGATTCAATCCGACGAGGGGTGGCATTTCTATGAAGGGTCAACCGTCACTATTTTTACCATCAATAAAGAGGGAAAAAGGGAAGATATTAAATTGGGAAAATTTCCCGAAAATGGAGAGCATTTACAATATGTAATTCCTCATGACTATTGGTTTGCGGCTAAAGTTGTAGACCCATCTGGATATGCATTGGTGGGGTGTACTGTAAATCCAGGGTTTGAGTTTGAGGATTTTGAGCTCGCAGAGAGACAACAATTGATTCGTACTTTCCCCAGTCACGAAGATTTGATCACCCGACTCACCCGAGTATCATAACAATTATTTAATGGTTTATTGTAATGTGGCGCAAAATTAAATGATAAATTTACAAGACTGCATAATCTATGAAGTCTCATGTTTCAGCCACAGAACTTTAATCGTCTTGTACTTTTTGTCATAGTTATCAGCTTACTGATTATCACCCTTATCATTAGCTGGACTAGCATTTGGAATACTCAAACTTATCAATTAACCATTGGTGCAGGTTCCAAACGTGGAGAAGCCTATCAGTTTGCACAGGCCATTGCAGATCTCATACATATCCACCATCCCGATATCGACATTACCATCAGGGAAACCAAAGGATCTAAAGAAAATATGGAATTGCTGGCTCGTGGGGAAATATCTCTTGCGACGGTGCAAGCAGATATTGAAGCGGTAGCTGATGCCAGGATTGTCGCTAATCTGTATCCGGACTTATTTCAATTGGTAGTGAGTGAGTCTTCAAACATTCAATCTTTTAAAGACTTGAAGGGGAAGAAGATCGCCCTACCTGAACGTGGAGGCGGCCAATGGATCTCTTTTTGGTTCGTCGCAAGTCATTTTGGCATCGATTCAACAGATGTATCCGATATACAATTGAGTTCGGCTGATGCAGTAAAAGCTATCAATGAAGGTTCTGTGGATGCTTTATTCAGAGTAAGAGCTGCACCTAATATAGATATCGCACATGTAATAAAAGGATCTCCTGCTCACATTGTACCCATCGAGCAGGGAGCTGCCATGCAGTTACGTCAACCTGCACTGGAAGTATCCATCATTCCTAAAGGGGCTTATCTGGGTTCGCCTGCTATTCCAGCAGATGACATACCCACAGTCTCTGTAAGTAGATTACTCGTAGCGAGCCGACAAGCGGATGAATATCCTATTCGGGTAATGACACAAGTATTATTTGAACGCAGAAGAGAGTTACTTCAACGTACTCCTCTTGCGGGTTTCATCAGACAACCCAATTGGACACAAGGGACATTTATTCCTGTACATCAAGGGGCTCAAGCTTTTTATGATCGAGAAAAACCACATTTCATCGTTGAAAATGCGGATTTCTTCGCTCTGATTTTGTCTTTTATGCTCATGTTGGTATCTGGTGTATTGGGGATTCGATCGTATTTGCAGAATAAGCAAAAAAATAAAGCAGACTTTTATACTAAAAGACTGGTGCATCTTTCGGAGGAAGTACGAACTTGCGAGGATATATATAGATTAGCCGAAATCAAACGAGAGCTACAAAGTATGCTTGCTGATGTGATCGATGATCTTGACAAGGATCGGATACATCCAGAAGGATTCAATTTCTTCTCTTTTACCTGGAATGTTGCCTATGAAGCATTGAAGGAACAGGAAAGTCTTATTCATAGTAAGAGTGTAAAGGTATGAGGGGCTTATTGTATATCTATACCTTTTTGAATATTACTATCAAACTTGTTTTCTAAATCCATTTTCACGTCGTCTTCCAGCCCTGTTTTGTGTAGTAAATCTTGATCTACAATGATGGCTTCCAGGTTCTCTATTCTTTTGCGCAGCTGTTCGATTGTCTTTGTTTGAGATACTTGAGTGGCTTCTGTCTGTGCTTCCTGGTCCAATTTAGACGTTAACTTGAGCTTTTCCATTTCATATCTGTGGGCCATTGTGATGATCCCAAACACAAACCCAAAGCTGCACAGTATCATTACCAAAATAAATCCCATAGTCATAATCTTTATTATTATAATTCGATATTTTTATTTTGCTGCTTCTCTTTTTGGGAAACATCATCTGTATCTTTGTAGTCCACGATTCCTGTTTTCATCTTCATATCTTCATCGATGATAATTGCTTCCAGCGTTTCAATTCTCTTTGTTAATAGGTTATTTTTCTGTTCCAACTGTGACACTTTTTCATCAATATCACTACTACTTTTTCCTTCTAGCTTTGCTTGAAGGGATAATCTTTTAATTTCAAAACGATAGCTCAATACAAGAATGCTGAGTACAAAACCTATACCCGCAAATACTACTAAAACTATAGCTCCACTAGTCATAATTAACCTATGTTAAGATGAAATTTTAAAGTTCTATATCTCTTTGTCTGTTTTGAGGATTATCAGCCTTACCTTTATCCTCTTTGTCCATATCATTAAGTCCAGTCATCAATTTCATGTCTTCCTCAATTACAATTGCCTCAAGATTTTCAATCCTTTTCTTCAGCTCTGCATTTTGCTGTTTGAGGCTTTGGAGTTCCTGTTCAAACTCATCATTGTGTTCGGGGCTACGCTTTTGGAGCTTTTCCTTCTGAATTTTCATGTAATTATCGATATAGGTTATACCCATAATCCCCAGAAATATTACTCCTAGTATATAAACAACGGTATGCATATTTTTAAATTAAAGATACGAAATAGTGGTTAGGGTTGGAAGTGGGTTTTTAGACCACGGACGACAGACAATAGATGACAAAGTATAAATGGATAAATATCACCGTTTAACATTTCTTAAAAGAAATCTTAGTTTTTGTGGTCCTTCGTCCATTGTCCGTATTCTATCCTCTGCCGTCTGTTGTCAAAAGTGCCGTCAAGACAACTCCTGCCCGATCTTGATCAATAATTCTTTTGTTTTCATAATTCCTTCTTCTTCACTGAGTTCTCTACCTTCATATTCGACGCCTACATACCCTGTATACCCAGCATCCTTCACGATTTTCATCATTTTCATATAGTCCGTATGAATTTCCGCACCTTGCTCGTTAAAGTCGTGAGATTTCGCACTCACTCCCTTGGCGAAAGGCATAAGTTCTTCTACACCTCGATATCTGTCATAGTCTTCTGCGCATTCTCCCCCTTCACGTCGGATACAGAAGTTGCCAAAATCCGGTAATGAGCCGCAATTATCCATTCCTACTTCCTCTAATACGCCAGAGAGCCATTTTCCATTGGAGGAAGGACCTCCATGGTTCTCAACGATCACACCAATATTATAGTCCTTTGCAAATTCAGCCAACTTTCCGAGTCCATCTACTGCTCCTTTTGCCACTTCTTCTGGGCTTCCATTACCTTGTGCATTTACCCTTATGGAATGACATCCTAACTGCTGTGCGGCTTCTACCCATTTGTAATGGTTTTCAACGGCTTGCATCCTTTCCGCATCATCTAATGCTCCCAGGCCTCCTTCACCATCTATCATGATAAGCACATTGGTCACTCCAAGATCAGCTGCTCTTTGTTTCATCTCACTGATGTATTGCTTATCCTCTGCTTTATCTTTAAAGAACTGGTTGACATATTCCACGGCTTCTATTCCAAAGTCATTTTTGGTTTTCGCAGCAAAGTCCAGGTTATCCAGATCTCCGGCAAATAATGTTTTATGTAATGACCATTGGGCCAGTGAAATTTTGAAAAACATCTCAGGTGATTCTGTATTGGCTACAGGTGTAGTTGTAGCAGACGCTTCATTCTGTTCTCCAGAAGAGGTACAACTGCTCCAAAGTGAAGGGAAAAGGATGATTCCAGTACCTGTTGCAATAGAGTGCCTAACGAATTTTCTGCGATTTTGATTCATATTGTCTTGAGTTAATTTACGGTCAATTTGGGGATGAAAACGTAAAATCCCTTGAATAGCTATTGATTTAATCCGAAATAAAAACGTACTTATTGTTTATAATATAGGATTAAATTTAAAATTTTAAAAAACCATGAGTCAAGGCACTACTACTAAAGAGACTCCAGATAAGGTATTATTCTGGGGGTGTTTTATTGCACTTTGTGCAACTTCATTTGGTTTCATAGCCCGTGCACTTACCGCTGGAGAATGGGGCGCAGAATTTGGACTCACTGAAACTCAAGTGGGTGAGATCTTAGGGGCTGGACTATGGCCATTTGCTATTTCTATCATTCTATTTAGTTTGATCATTGATAAAATTGGGTATAAAGTAGCCATGTTTTTCGGGCTATTCTGCCACGTAGCCTCAACACTCATCATTATCAGTGCTCAGGGATATAGTATGATGTATCTGGGGACGTTTATATTGGCATTAGGCTCAGGTACTGTAGAAGCCTATATCAACCCTGTGGTCGCAACCATGTTCAAGAAGGAAAAATCCAAGTGGCTCAATATCCTGCATGCAGGATGGCCTGGGGGATTGGCTATAGGGGGGATCATTATTTTAGTATTGGTTCCTGGATTAGCATGGAAAATGAAAATTGGATTGATTTTTATTCCCACCATTATCTATGCAGCCATGCTTTTTGGAAAGAAGTTTCCTGTTAATGAAAGAGTAGCTGCGGGTGTATCATACAAAGATATGTTGAAAGAGGTGGGGGCCTTGGGAGCATTGATTGCCTCTGCATTGATTTTTAGAGAGTTAGGTCGTTTGTTTGCATGGCCTGATGTATTGCAGTATGTATTGATCGGGGCTACAACGGTTGGATTCTTCCTTTACACACGTTCTTTGGGACAACCGCTGTTTATTCTCTTACTCCTTATTATGATGCCTTTGGCAACGACTGAATTAGGGGTTGATAGCTGGATTACTCAATTGATGGAAGGGAGTATGAATGAAATCGGCGTAGCAGCAGGATGGGTGTTAATCTTTACTTCATTAATCATGATGTTTCTCCGTTTTTTCGCTGCAGGTCCTCTGGTAAATGCCTTGACACCCTTAGGACTGTTGGCAGTAAGCTCTATCATTGCAGCCGCGGGTTTATTCGCATTGGCAGGTGCTGCAGGGGCTATAGCAATCCTGGGAGCAGCTACGCTTTATGGAATAGGGAAAACTTTCTTCTGGCCTACTACGCTGGGAGTTGTGGCAGAGCAGTTTCCCCGGGGAGGAGCACTGACATTGAATACAGTTGCAGGAGTTGGAATGCTTGCAGTAGGGATTGTGGGAGCTCAGTTTTTGGGAAATATACAGGACCAGAATGTTGACTCTTATCTAGCGGAAAATTCTCCTCAGATCCATGACAAATATGTTACACAAGATATGCAATCATTATTTGGGCAGTATCAGGGACTGGATCAGGAAGCACTTAAATCTGCCACACCTGAAGAGCAGGAAACTATCGCGGGAGCTACGGTTGCTGCTCAAAAAAATGCATTGACAACTGTTGCAATACTACCGTTAATTATGCTGGCATTCTATATCGGGTTATTATTCTA
Organism: uncultured Bacteroidia bacterium; assembly: GCA_964652565.1. Taxonomy (GTDB): domain Bacteria; phylum Bacteroidota; class Bacteroidia; order J057; family J057; genus JBCCTX01. The sequence continues at coordinate 5,476 of CAZZEC010000063.1, read as the reverse complement.
TTTCCGCTCAAGAGGAGGGTATAAGCCACTGATCATACACGATGAAGCAAAAGAAGAAGCAGCAGAGGGAATATCTGAATTCTGATTTTTTCAGAATATAGAGAGCAACTAGATTAAGATTTATTTATCACAATAAAAGGCTTCATTCTGATAGAACAGGATGGAGCCTTTTATCGTAGGTAATCTCAATAGAATTTTTTTTGCACTTAGTTCCTGATAATTTTGATCGTGTTCAATACTTTTCCAATACATATTACCGAGGGAGGATGCTCAAATGAATAATATTAGAGCGCTGAATTATAGTCAGTTAGAAGAATACTTTGCAGGTATCGGAGAAAAAAAATTCCGTGCCCGGCAAGTGTATCAGTGGTTGTGGGAAAAGGGAGTGGCGGACTTTGATGAGATGAAAAATATCAGTAAATCCTTGAGAGAACGCTTGAAAGAGGAATTTACCATTGATAAGGTCAAAATTATTGACCAACAGAAGAGTAATGATGGGACAATAAAATTTGCCATGCAACTGATTACCGGCCAAATGGTAGAAGGAGTGCTCATTCCCACACCCAAGCGAATTACTGCGTGTGTATCCAGTCAATCTGGATGCTCCTTGGATTGTAAATTCTGCGCTACAGGTTATCTCAATATGAAGCACAATCTCAAACATTATGAAATTTATGATCAGGTTCATTTGCTAAGACAGGAAGCAGAAAAGATCTATGGACGTCCTTTATCCAATATCGTATATATGGGTATGGGAGAGCCACTATTGAACTACCGCAATGTACTTCAGTCTATTGAGATGGTTTCTTCCGACCAAGGGCTCGGGATGTCCCCACAAAGAATTACTGTCTCTACTGCAGGAATTGCAAAAATGATTAAAAAATTAGGAGATGATGGGGTAAAATTTGAATTTGCTGTATCTCTTCATGCTGCCAATGACGAAAAAAGAAGCCAAATCATGTCTATTAATCAATCTAACTCGCTTGATCAACTGGTGGAGGCATTGCAGTATTTTTATGAAAAAACCCGCACGAGAATTACCTATGAGTATTGTATTTTTAAGGATTTTAATGACAGCATAGAAGATGCGGACGAATTGGCAGCCTTTACACATCATGTCCCTTCAAAGGTGAATATCATAGAGTACAACCCGGTAGCAGAATCTGGGTTGGTCAATACCACTCCTAAACGTATGCAAGCGTTTATTCAAAGATTGGAATCAAAGGGTGTTATCGTAAATGTAAGGAGGAGTAGAGGGAAAGATATTGATGGAGGGTGTGGACAGCTAGCATTGCGCAGTGTCAGTTCTTCATCTTGAAGGCCAACCCCATTTACTTTTTTTCGTTATAATAGTGACAATATTTTCCCATCGTGAGTAACAATTACTCAATGATTAATGAACTTTGTAGTACACTTAGCAAACCACTTCCAGGAGCTAGAGCTCAGATGAAGATGGCGCCTCCTACTCGTCGATATTATACATCTCCTATACCTCCTACCGCTAGAAAAAGTGCCGTCATGGCATTGATTTATCCATACCAGTACAGGGAAGATTATCATATTGTTTTTATGAAGCGAGCAGAAGATGGACGTGCTCATGGTGGACAAATCAGCTTTCCCGGTGGAAAATGGGAGGATACAGACAGAGACCTCATACATACCGCTTTGAGGGAAACAGAAGAAGAAATAGGGGTGCCGCAAGAAGAAATAGACATATTAGGAAATCTGACGAAGCTATATATTCCTGTCAGCAATTATCTTGTCTATCCTACTGTGGGGTTTGTTGACAAGCGCCCCAGCTTCATTCCTGATCCTGTGGAGGTAGCAGAAATCATAGAAGTTCCTGTGGCTACACTTCTTGCGAAGCATTCAAGTGGGATTCATCCCGTTCATGTCCGAGGTGCTCAATTTGAAGCACCTGCATATAAAATAGGCCATTATACCATTTGGGGGGCTACAGCTATGATGGTAGCAGAGCTTTCTGAGGTGCTGAAGCATATCTCCTCTTATTAAATATTTTCATATAGCATATGCCTGAGATGCAGCAACATGTCCGATCCCTAAATACTGATCGCGATAATACTTTTTTAGAAAATGTAGTGCATTCTCATACATGAGCTTGTGGACCAACTCTTCGGGAGTAAACCAGTACATTAATCTGTGCATTTCTTCTCTGGGCAAACGAGGATGTATATGAGGGTTCTCTGTAAGTTGAGTAAAAAACTCCAACATGTCATTAGCCATTTCAGGTAGAAACCCAATGTCCGGAAATACCTGGAACTGATGATCAATACCATCCATATTACTTCCTATGCAAATCATATCCCAGGCATTGGGATGATCTATCGTACGGACAATGTGAAATATGTTGGCCATAAGCAAACGTAGATATTCAGCTCTGATCAGTGAAATATTTCTTTTTTCTCTATGCCTGTGCAGCAAATTTTTTGAAATACTTCCAGGCATTTGAACATCATCCAGCGTGAGACCGATAATCCCATTTGATTCAAAGATGTAACGAATATCTTCATCATACATATTCATAGATATGGGATTAAAATAGCTATGGATAGAAGCGCTTGCATCTGTAGATTGAAGGCTGTTAGAAAGCTTTGGAATTCCGTTTACTGCTGTGCTGCTACAAACAATGGGGAATGAGTCGCCTTTGTCTCTATAGTTTTCCCATAGCTGATAAAATTCCTTTCTGGAGTTAGCACTCATATGCTTGATATCGATTAATATTCTTCTTCCATTTTGCCTGCTGAGAAGCTGCTGAATGGCAGAATGACCGAGCTTGGTAATACCTTTGTCTATACCAATGGATTGATCACACCCCAGGTGTGAATGAATATCCTCAAAGCTCTTTGCATGTCCACATAAACCATTCCAGTAATGATGGGCAATAGAGATGAATAATGGGGCATACGCTCCGTTCCCCCAGGTCTTTATATGTTGAATATTGGATTGGATAATATCGAAATGCTTGCTGAATAAGGGAGATTCAGGGTTTTCCAGTGCTAAACATGCTTCTTCTTGAAATAGTTCTGGGTCAAATATTCCCAATGAATGTCCACCTTCAATCGTGAAGACCAATACTAATTGGTTATGGGATAGTTCTTTCTCGATCTGATGATAATCAACACCTACAACAGCTTTGTGCTTTCCAGACTCATGGATGACCTCTGAAAGTATATATGAATATTCTTTTTCTAGCTCAGGATAGTAAGGATAGATATTTCTGCTTTGATAGATAGTATGCCATTTTTCGATTAGTGTTCTGTCAATTTGAGTACTCATGGCTTTGAGTGCAATCGTTTTTGATAATGAGTCTCTCGAAGGGCTATCATCACTTATACAAAAATGTGGAATTTCTGGGGGAGAAAGGCTGATAAATAATAAATTAATCCTATTGTTGATATACTGAGACAAATGAGAGTAAGCGTTATGAAAATGAGTATTGGTGAATCCTAAGGGCAAGGATGAAATAAGCTTTTTTTGCTGCTGTAATTGAGTTTCTGATATTGATAATGGTTCCCAAATAGACATTTTTGGAAAACGATGGAAAGGTTTATGACTTGGATGGCAATGAAGGTCTGAATATAATGGTGTTGGGATCATTAAGTCGTGTTAAGTTATTCTTTTATACAAATGTAGAGATTTGTTCATGAAATAATATATGACAGAAGAAAAATTATAATATTGGCTATTTTTTTATATCGATTGCTAGCAGATTTTTCACAATCATTCACGTATTTCTACTTCTCTACTTCTTGATTCGAAGGATATATACATGCAATTTGCAAATTAACAACTCCTGCAAATATCAGGTTAATCAAAGGGATTAAGGAATAGGCAACAGAGCTATGCATTTTCATTATTATACATTATATCAGCTTGCTCAGGTTATACCCTTTGAACCGGTTGTATCTTGTTTCTCACAGAGTAGAAACGAATTGGTGATACAATTTCATACATTTCACCTTAGGATAGGATGTAATACTCCGCTCACTTATGTAGTACCTGTACAGCATTTTGCAAGGGCGCGAAAGAATGTAGTTGATTTATTTGAGTCTATTATTGGTAAAGAAATAGTAGACGTATATGCGCTTCCCTATGAAAGAGTTTTGGTAATTTTGTTGGAAGGGGAGTATGAGCTGTATATAAAGTTGCATGGCCCACAAGCCAATGTTATACTAAAAAGTAATCATCGCACACTGGAATTATTCAATAATAAGCTGACAGAAGACTGGCAGTATGTACCAACTCCAGGCCCGTTTCGGCAATCGGAAATGGAGGTATCAGTCGTTAAAGATCATGAGCAGGTATATCAACAATTAAGACAAATAAGTCCCATATTCGAAAAACAGTTTGCTGCAAAGGTGTTACAATTAATGAAAGAGGGAAGTACCTTTCATTCAGCAACGAGTGATGTGATACAGGAGGCTCAAAGTACTACTTTTTACATACAAAAAGAGCCTCAGAAGATGAAATTCTATCTTTTTAAGCCCTCTGCTTCCCATCCATGTATAGAAGTAACAGGCATTATTCAGAGCTTACAATTATTTTTGAGAACATATTTTCAGTACAACCGCTATGTCAAACAGTACAAGGTCCTAAACAAAGAAATAGGTATTCCCTACAAGAAAACACAGAAATTGTATCAGTCCTTTCAAAGGAATATACACCAATTAACGGTAGAACGAAGCCCGGAAGAATTGGGGCATATTTTAATGGCTAACCTACACCACATACAGCCTGGTCAAAAAAAGGTTGTATTAGAAGATTATTATCAAGGAGGGACAGTAACTATAAAACTAAAACCAGAATTATCTCCTCAAGAGAATGCCCAGAAATATTACGAAAAGCACAAACAGCGAAAGGTTCGGTTGGCGTATTTAATGAATGAGTTGGAGGACATTGAGCAACGATTGGTAAACCGTGAGATAGAGGTAGAGGCTTTTGAACAGATTCCTTCTCCAACGGAATTGACGTTAACGCATCAAGGCTTTAAACAGAAAGAAATACAGGCCCTCAAGCAATGGATGAAAGATCAGTCCCCCAATAAGGATCATCCCAAACACCCGTTTAGAGAATTTGAAAAGGATGGATTTCAAATATTCGTGGGAAAAAATGCAAAGAACAATGATGAACTAAGCTTCAAATTTGCGAGTAAAGAAGATATCTGGCTACACGCAAAAGATGTAAGTGGATCTCATGTAGTGATCAGACACAAGTCAGGAAAACATATTCCAGAAACTGTTCTGGAATATGCAGCAGCGTTAGCAGCATATTATTCAAAAAGAAAAAATGATACGCTAGTTCCTGTGATCTTTACTCCTAGAAAATATATCCGCAAAAGAAAGGGAGATCCTCCAGGGGCAGTAGTGGTAGAACGCGAGGAAGTAGTAATGATTGAACCAATAAGAACTTAAGACAAGATGGACGCTAATAAATATTTACCATCTATATTTTTTAA
>CAZZEC010000062.1:25889-31220 GCA_964652565.1 uncultured Bacteroidia bacterium | reverse complement strand
GAATTAGTAAAGCAAGCCCAGGACGCGGAGAGGCTGGCATTGCGGCGGTATGAGATTACTCGCCAAAGATTTGTCCTGGGCTCTGTGGACCTGATGAAACTCAACACTTCCCTGGAGTCGAGAAATCAATCGCGTAGAAATGTCTTACAAGCGTTGAAGGGATACTGGGAATACTATTATACCCTTCGTTCTTTGACCTTGTATGACTTTCACAATGGGAAAGCACTGGAACTAGAGAATTAATGGCCAGGGCGAACATACTAAATTGTATAAATAACTCATTATTAATTGGTTGTGATTAAATACTTATACAATTGAATCATTGAAAGCTTTTGATTTCTAGCTATCAGTGAATTTAGTACCTTTGCTCTGATTAATGGCTGACAATAAAGGTTCCCCCAGCATTCATCTGACCATTTTGTAGACGATAATAGTACATTCCTGATGGAAAATCTGCGACATCTATTCCCCATTCATTATACCCCTGAGTGGATGGTAACAGTTGTTTACTGATAAGGTTTCCCGAGGGTGTAAAAAGCGTTATTTCAACCCAAGACGCTGTTGGCAATTGGGTAGATAATCGAATGTGGTCCGATGTTGGAGAGGGATATACCAACACTGATGGTATATCTGTCTCATCATAGAAGTACACTTCAATTAAGCTCGTATAATCCACACTTCCATCTAAATCTACTTGTTTTAATCGGTAATATGAGATACCCTGCAATGGCTGGTCATCCATATATTCATATAGACGTGTATCTTGTGTGTTTCCAAAGCTCTGGATCTGACCGATCGAATGAAAAGTTTTTCCATCTCTACTTCGTTCAATCTCAAAATGAGAACTATTGATCTCCGATGCAGTAGCCCAACTCAAAAAGACATGGTCTTCTTTTGCCTTTGCCCTCCAATAGAGCCATTCTACGGGTAAAATGCCAAATTCGATAATTACTTCATCTTCTTGAGCACGTGTACATGTGTCGCTGGGATTTGTAGCTTTGACTTTGGAAAATATGCTTGCAGAACTACTTGTGTCTCCCACATTCCAGGTATAATCACTTTCCCAGAAAATACGGATCGTAGGATTGGTGGGGTGGGATACCATAAAATTCTTGATTCCATTTGCAGGGGCAGTTAATATATCACTTAATGTACTCCCAACACCACTATTATATATTTCCCATACGAACTCTATATCTGATCCGGTATTGTTAGTAACTCTCATATAGTATAAGTCAACGCCAGGGTTACATTCATGGGTAAGACGTAAATCATTAACAGTTTGTGCAGATAAATACTGAATAGAGTATACCCCAAGAGTAAAAGCAAGTGTGATGAAACACACCAAACGATGTGTCATCGATGAAATGAGATGATGCATAGCCAAATTATTATCTAAGTAAAACTGATCTATAACAAGCAACGGATGTTATAGACTATACCCATGGAACATTTAAGTTCCTATTATTTATACATACATGTTAGAGACCCCCATATTCGCAACTTCGAGTGTAATTTCTCACTCAACGGGTTCTCATACTTTGCAACGATATGATAAATATATAAGGATAAATATTTATTTGAAATATACTATTCCTTTTTTTGTATTAAATGCTGAAAAGAATGTATGAAAGGTATTCTTTGAGGATAGTATGGTAGTTTATAATGTGTATTTGGTAAAATAGGTTTATAATTTTTTTGGGATATCCTGGGGGATATTAGTTACACAGTTGGATATTTCTAGATATCAGTATGTATACGTTGGTTTACGGAAACGATAGAAGGCTGAAAGGAGATACTCTATCTCATTCTTTTTATTTTTTCCATCTTAATAAATACGAACAGCCCTGCAGGGGAATAATTGGTCTTTAACTGAATGTTGACTGAATATATATTTACTTTCTAATACTACTTTACGACTTTAAAACTTGAACTCCATACAGTGATGTTAATAACTCCTTTATTGAAACTATATCATGTTTTGCAAGCATAAATCAGGAGTTATAAGTGGGTTGAAAACTTAATGTGTAAAAGTAGTACTAAGCTGTTATAGTGAAAGAAGAAGTTCAGGGGCTACCAATATGATAGCCCCTGTAACATGGGCGTTTTATACGTTTTAATGATCAAGGATATAGCATAGACATAGCATCAATTTCCATTTGTGTTCTCTCTTTTAGCAAGAAGAATTGCTTAATTAGAAGTGTAAACCTTTAATAAGCTTTCCTGTCGTTTGTGAACCAGAATTGCTAATTTTATAGTAATAAATTCCTATTGGAATATGTGAAATGTTAATATGCCATTCATGATATCCCTGACCTACTAAGTGTTGTTGTGTTAATACGGCCTGTCCTCCGATAGAGAAAATTTCCAAATTGAGAGATTCGGGATGTTCTGCATTCGAGGAAACAGTAATTCTGTCCTTTATATGTGTTGGATACACCTTTAAAGATGAAGAACCGATGGGTTGGTAGTAAACCTCGATGATAGGTGTATAATCAACTGTACCATCTAAATCAACTTGCTTAAGTCTATAGTATGAAGTGCCAGCTATGGGTTGAGTATCTCTAAAAGAATATTGTTGTATATCTGATGTATTTCCTGCGCTTAACTGATTTGCTATAGCGGAAAAGTTTTTTCCGTCATAACTACGCTCAATTTCAAAATGTGAGCTATTAACTTCGGTAGAGGTAGCCCAGTGCAATGCTACATAGGATTCATATATCTTTGCTTCCCAAAACAACCATTCTACAGGGAGAATTCCAAAAGCTGCTACAAATTCATCACTACATGTAGATGTATTTGTCGCCTTAGTTTTGGATGAAACTCCTCCCAGCCCTCTGGTATTAGCGATATCTTCTTCATCCCAGGTATAATCTTCATCCCAATATATAATCACTGTAGGATTTGTATGGTGTGAAACGATAAAGTACGTATCATCGTTCGCAGGAGCCAATAATACCTCACTAATTGTGCCCCCATTTCTTTTCCAAACGTATTCAATGTCACTATATGTGTAATTTCTTACACGTATGAGGTATAACCCATCATCAGGCTGGCACATGGAAGTAAGGTTAAGATCTGATGCTGCGGAGACGGAGTGATGAGTAGCAAATCGAGAAAATAATGAGTATTGAAACCCAAGAAAGGAGAACAAGAGAATAAGTAGACGCAATTGAACTTGCGATCTTTGTAAAGTAAGTTGGCGCATTACTAATTATTTGTACAACTAAAATTTGAACGATAGATCAGTGTGATTATGACATGATCTTTATTTTTGATGATATTCTTATGTTTAGTATTTGACTAAGGAACTAATGAGTGCTTGTGTAATATATTATTTAGTGTCTGGTTTAAATGATAATATATTTTTTACGGATGTTTTAATTGGTGCTTAATACAAATATATGAAATAAAAATTCATTAAAATAGTAATATGCACACAGTGGAAGCTAAGTGGTAAGAATTATTGCCCGAGCTGTCAATAATGTTGAAAATAATGAGAATTCTTACATGGATAGCTGGACCTATATCCAGGTGCGAATGGCTTGTACAAATGCCAGGACTAAGAAAATACCTCCAATTATTTTGTTCATAAAATCACTGAGTCTTCCCATTCTTTTACGTATATATAAGCTAAACACAACGAAGATGAGTAGAGCGATAAATTTACCTATACCTACACCCAATAAGAAAGAAGGGATCATATCTTCTTGTAATACAAACATCTTATGAGACGTAAAATATGTAATCACAAACAGCCAGAAAGGAAGTGCCTGAGGATTGATCAAACTTAGAAACATACCGCGAGAAAAATCCGTCACTTTTACATTGAAGCGCTTTTTTCGTTGTTTGGGTCTTTCTTTTTTAAAGAAGAAGAACAATCCTAAAAGAAAAAAAACAATGATTACAGCATTTTTTATATAGGGATTATCTTCAAAATTATGGCTGAAGTACGCGGCACATTGAAGAGCGACAAAGGCATGCAAAAACTCAGTTAATGTGGCACCTGCAGACATCAACACTCCCTCTTTGGTTGTTTTTCTCAATGTTGTATCTACTACATTGAGATTAACGATACCAAAAGGCAAGGCGCCCAGGAAACTGGCAAATGATACGAGCATCCAAACAGGCAATTGAAAACTATCCATTTGATGGTTTAGATGAATAAAGTTGTAAATTTATTAATTTTATTGGCTAAATAAATGATTAATTCTCTAGAGTATGACTCAGGAAATGTTAAAGGAGCTACAGGAGCGAAAAGCAGCGCTGGGAAAATATTTAGACATAGAAAAAAAACTAGCGCTAATTGAAGAAAAAGAGGCAATTACTCATCAGCCAGACTTTTGGGATTCACCTGATGAGGCACAGAAGGTATTGAAAGAGGTAAGTAACCTCAAAGTCTGGACAGATGCCTACGATAAAGCAGTGGAAAAAGTCGGAGAAGTAGAGGTACTCAATGAATTCTACCAGGCGGATGAGGTGAGTGAGGAAGAAGTAAATAAAGCATATGATACGGCACTAAAAGCCGTAGAAGATCTGGAATTTCAAAATATGTTGTCGCAGGAAGAAGACCGGTTGGATTGCATACTTGAGATCAACGCAGGTGCAGGGGGTACTGAGAGTCAGGATTGGGCTCAAATGCTAAAGCGTATGTATGTTATGTATGCGGATAAACACGGGTATAAATGGAATCTTATCAATGAAGTGGAAGGAGATACTGCAGGGATTAAAAGTTGTGCGCTAGAGATCAATGGAGATTTTGCCTTCGGATACTTAAAAAGTGAATCAGGCGTACATCGCCTGGTGCGAATCAGTCCATTTGATTCAAATAATCGTCGACATACATCTTTTGCTTCTGTGTTTGTATATCCTCAGGTAGATGATTCCATCGAAATAGAGGTCAATCCCGCGGATGTTACGTTTGACACTTTCCACGCGAGTGGAAAAGGAGGTCAAAATGTCAACAAAGTTGAAACTGCTGTGAGATTGACACATGCTCCTTCAGGAATTGTAGTGGAATGCCAGCAAGAGCGTAGCCAGTTGCGCAATAGAGATAAGGCTATGCAAATGTTGAAAAGCCGCTTGTATCAGAAAGAAATAGAGAAACGAGAAGAAGAACGTGCAAAAGTAGAAGGGAATAAGAAAAAAATAGAATGGGGCTCTCAAATCCGCAACTACGTCATGCATCCCTATAAGCTAGTCAAAGATGTTCGGACTAATACAGAGACGAGTAATGTTCAAGCTGTCATGGATGGTGAACTGGATGAATTTATCAAATCGTTTCTTATGAGTGCCAGCGAAACGAGTTCGAGTCCTATTGTATAAGTATTA
>CAZZEC010000062.1:0-25789 GCA_964652565.1 uncultured Bacteroidia bacterium | reverse complement strand
GTAAATTGATATATATAGAAGAATGATGATGAATATTTCACCAGGCCCCAATCAATATGAACTCGAAAGAGGTAAACCTATGCCTGGTAAAAATCATGCAATTATCTAGGGTAATCTGAATTTTGAATTGAGAAAATTACTAGATGGAAAGTATCAAATTATACCTGAAGTGAATATAGAAATGGTTGCTCAGATTAGGGTTCCTGATTTAGCGATCTATCAATCTATTACATTTACTCCTGGGGAAGATGAAATATATGTAAAGGAAATGCCTCAAGGTATCATTGAGATTCTATCTCCTACACAACAGATTTCAGAATTACTTAAAAAGGCTTCAGCTTACTTTCAAGGGGGGATCAAATCTTATTGGCTTGTCATTCCTGATTTGAAAACCATTTATGTATTTAATTATACAAATCAGTACGAAGTATTTGCAAAAGATATGATGGTAGAGGACAACGCACTAGATATAAAACTTCCGTTAACCTCTATCTTCCGTTGATAATCCCACAGATCTACTCTAATTTGATACTGATCACTTCGCGATTTCTTCTGTGAATGCCATAGATGACGTTGGGTTGTGTCCGATCTAAGGCCATCCCCTGGCCTTGGAAGGGAACTTCAATGGTATCTAACCATTCTAGTTCATAACCTATCTCGGGTAGCTTAAGGAGGTATATTTCTTCAAAATGATGGGGGCTACAGTAGATCAGTCCATCCTCACCAAAGGACCCCCCTGAGATACTCATAGGTCTCAATCTGTCTACCAGTTCTTTTGGTACTGTCCATCCACCTGTTCTTCTCCATTCTTCATCAAATTGTACCAAGGTAGTGTACGAAGCATCCAGGTCCCGCTCTCTCCCATTTTCATCATAATGCACAAACATCACATACCATCGTCCTTCATACCAGTCCAGCCAGGTACAAGAGCCTATGTACATACCAAAACTATGGCTATCTATATGTTCCATCGTTTCTGGATCGTAGATCTCGATTGAACTTGCCATGGGAGTTTCGGGGTAATTGGTATTTGCGCAATACAATTTTCCATTTAAGATAATTCCGCTATTGAGGTGTTTGAGTGGCCCCTCCCAGGAATTGACTACTTCTCCGTCATCTTTTTTTCTCTTGATGATTTTAGAATTACTGATCGTGTAGAAGTGGTCGTTGTCTACCGCTACAGCTTGCGTAGCATTCGGCGCGGCAAATCTTGTGAGTTCGGTAGCTGTTTGTGCAAGTGATAAGCAATAAACCAATGATAGGAGTAGAAAAGTAACTAGGTATTTCATAGGATTAGGATTCTAGATGCAAACCTACCATCTTTTTGTCAGGTCAGTATGAAGGAATTGTGAAATTGTAAAATGGTAATATTGTTTAACTGTGGTCATGATGGTCCATATTGTAATTTGGACCTACTGCGGTCTGTCGTCCGTCGTCTTCCCTGTTGTCTATCAATTTTGCTGACACTTATTGAAAAATTTCATCTAGAGAAAGAGAAAAGGTAGGCTTAGAGAAACTTATTTGTTCATTTTTATGTAATGAAATAATCTCGATGTGAGCATATCCATCATTATTAGGTTGTGTATGGATAGAAATTTCCTTTTTCTCAATATCGATCAGCCATACGCAAGGGATATGAAAGGATGCGTACAAGGGCAGTTTGATTTCACGATCCACTTGAAGGTAGGTGTGAGCAACTTCTATTAACAATAATATATCTTCTGGAATAGGATGTTTTTCTTTATAGTTTGATCGGGGCGTTTTAGCAATGACTATATCTGGTTCAGGTTCTGAGTATTCTCCTAAAGTGATAGGGTTATGTATTCTAATCACAGCTTCGCGACCTATTTGTTCTATAAGTAATAAATTCAAGGTGTCGACGATGTGTGCATGTTCACTACCAATAGGGCTCATATGTATAATTTGTCCACGGATCAGTTCTACTCTTTCATCAGGATGTAAAATAAGTGATTCACCCATTTGATGATATTCATGAGTATTGATGAGTCTAATGTCCAACGGAACAGCCATATGTTCATTTGATGATGAATAAGTATATGTTTAACGCAAATATTGTGTTTCAAGTTTTACCTTCCCATTGGTGCTTTACCAATCCTCATTACTGCGAAATTCACTATCCATAGAGTCCAGTCTAAACTCTGAGAGTCTGTAGTTGACATATGAAACAATATCTTTTGCAGTGTCTTTATATTTGCGTTTGATTTTCAATACAAGTTCGCCTTGTTCACTCTTGGGGAAATCTTGTAGATAGCTTAATTTACTCACATGAATATATAACCTTGAGACGAACCATGTCTTCCTATACCTAATTGAAACAATTTCTTTCATCTGAATATGTATTTCTCTGGGTTTGGATTTGACTACTCCAAACACAGAATCTTTGGTCTGAAATTCAAATACAAGTTCATCACTATGGATGGTTAATATACCATCTACTACAGCCAGACCACTGTATAGATCATCTAAGGAGAAAGGAATACGTTGTTCTCGGGTTAACATATTAGGTCGCTATTGAGAAATGCACGTTAATATTATGGAAGTTAATAAAATTATTACTTAAGGCTGAATGTGTCAGGCTAAGAATCAGCGTCAGTATGATCTTGATCAGACTGAGTTTTCAATTCTTCGAAATGGTCATAGATCTGACGAATGACTTTGGGATTTTCAAGGTCATAAATCCAGTGATGATCAAAGACGGGCAGAGGCATGGTACGAGAATCGGGCCTTCGGGTAATCAGCATACTGTGGAAATTTGTTCCACGGTCTTGTCGTTGTTCTTGTATGCGGTCAAAAATTTCTCTATCCATTGCTGGTAGTACGAAATCCGAGATCACTAATACATCAGCACGTTCAAATTGTTCTTTTTCTAACATATCCAATGCTCTTCTAAGTGGAGGTTGCAAATCAGTACCTCCATGAAAACTCATTTGAAGAAAATCTGCCATTCTTTCAAAATCCTCTTCTATTCCTGTTAGTTCAATGGTGGCTGTAGTGGTAGAAAATGAAATGAGGTAGGCTTTTCGTTTATCTTTCAGTGCGATATCGAGTATACCAAAGGCAAGGGCTTTGGCGATGCGTTCAGGTTCTCCATACATGGAACCGCTCGTATCTACACACATGATCAGTGGACCTTTTTGCTCTGCATCTGATTGAGGAATCTCCTCAGTACGTGTTTCGTGGTGGACATGAAGATCGCGAGAAAAATAATGAAATGTAAGAAGTTTGTTTTCAACAAATTTCTTGGAGAATACTAATTCTGTTTCCGGACTACCCAACAAGGCTACTTCAGAAGGAAGCAGGGCACTGAGTTGGTTGCTGTGATGTACGCCAATGATTTCTGATTTACCCGTTGGATTCGGTTTCCATTCTGGTAAAGGATTTACGGTTGTGATTTGTACTGATGAGTGTTCTGTATCGTGTATTTGCCATCTCCCCAACAAATTAGCTAGTGTCTGTAAGTGTGGATCTTTTTGTAGTTGCTTAGCTGTTTCAGCCATCTTTTCCCAATTTATGTGTTCCCAACTCTCCAAAGAATTGTTCCATGCATGGCCAAAGAAGCTGTAATAGGGAGCAAGCAAGTCTCCAACCAGATCTAATTGGTCAATTTTTTGTTTGAGAGAGATATAATATCCGTCGAATTCCCCTGTGAGAAATGACTCTTCTTTATTGGTTTTTTTTTGGTGTACAAAGTGTTCCCAATCGGAAATAACCTGACGCCTGACGATCGATAATTTTTCATCATGTAACGCCTGATTACTACCTGTAGTGTCCGGGCTTGTATATTCGTTTAGCTGCTTAAGCTGACGGAGATAAAAATTCCAACTTCTCTGGTGATGGGGGTACAGCTGTGATAATTGTTCTATGGTGTGTTCCCAGTGAGACAGCTTTTCCTCTTCTTTATGTTTTTTCAGGTATTTGAGGCTCATCTCTTCAGTTTCCATGTCATTATCTGATTCCAGTTTCATAAATGTTTGCCGAAACCAATTGACAGCCTCTTTGGTCACACTAAGCGCAAAGTCTTCATTATTTAGTGTATGAGACCTCAGATTTTCCTCTAACATGAGTTTATGTAGGAGTTGAGACCAATTAGGATATTCTTGTGGAAGGGAGGATTGCTTTAACGCTGATGGGCCATAGTATCCCGGATCGTAAAAATGCTGGAAGAGCAAATTTGTCATAAATCTGCGCTGTTCCAGGCTCATCAATCCTCCAAATTCTATAAATCCCGATAATTCCTTTTCAATCCTGTCCGATGCTAACATAACTATCCTGTAATTTTTCTATTTCCAGCCTTGTATTGAGTAATTCGTTGACAGTTCGCTGAATGCTTTGATGAACTATTTGTGCTAACTCAGTAGGTACAAATACATTACGAGACAAACCCTGAGATTCTTGTTCCTTTTGCCTTTCGACGGTATCGAGATCTTCATCAATAGCCTCTAGTAAAGTATCAATCCTTCTATTCCAGATATTTTTTTGAGAATCAGAAGGAACGATAATTTCAACAATTTCTTCCTCCGTTGTTTCAGTTTCAATGGGAAGCATTTTATTCTTCGTTTTTAACATGAAAGGGGCTTCTCTGTAAAATGCATACGTCTGAAAGGGTCTAAATACTTTTCCAGATCGTTCGAAGATTGGGATATACCCTTCTGATTGGGGGGATAATTTTTCAAGATCATGCACCCTTACATATACATTATCCTCGGACCAAAATTCCATAATATGGGCATAGGAGTTTTGTTTGTCGTCCTGAAAAGATTTGATTCTCTGTCGCTGGGTAGTTTTTTTCTTGTGGGTTCCCTTTTCGATTTCTTTCCCCAACTGCTCAAGCTCCTTTCGTATAGATTCAGTGTGTACGAGTCTCATAAATCCATAACTGGCAATACTCCCCTTTACCAACTCATTCATTTCGTCAATTTGATCGGGGTGTTGCCATATACAATCCGATATGAGGAAGCAATCCATGACTTCGATGGCTTCCCTACCGTTTAAGAAGGTAGCTGTACGAAGTAATTTGATAATTTTTCTCCATCGTCTATCAGATACGTAGATCTTATTTTCATCCTCATAGGTACTATTGCGCTGTTGGATCGAATATCTGATATGATGCACGACACCCAGAATATGATCGGGAACCTCTACTTGATCAATTTTTTGTTGCCATTGATAATATTCGCTCTCAGAGATTTTTAAATGTGGATCTACACAATCTTCTTTTGTACCCAAATAGGGGAGTTTAACCATTTCGTTAAATAATTGCTCCTCTTCTATATTTAAGATAAGAATACGAATGAGAAAACGATCCCACAGGGCTTCTAGCCCTTCACCTTTCCTGGGAAGTTCATTGGACGCTGCGACTAAACCCCGAAGATGTACCTGGATTTCCTGGTCGCCATTTCTATAGATCTTTTCGTTAATCACTGTAAGCAGTGAATTCTGAATGGCAGGGCTTGCTTTCCATATTTCATCCAGGAATACAATATGAGCTCCAGGAAGATAATTATCTACCATTCTTTCATATTTGTCCTGGTCTTTAAGTTTTTTGATAGACACCGGACCAAATACTTCGTCTGGGGTACTAAATTTTCCCATGAGATATTCAAACGTGCGTGCATCTTCGAAGGCATATTTTAATCTTCGAGCAATCATACTTTTAGCAACGCCTGGTGGCCCTAAAAAAAAGATACTTTCTCCGGCAATGGAGGAAAGCAATGTAAGGCGTATGGACTTTTCTTTCCCAAATAAATTCTGACTGAGCTGTTCTATAAGTAGACGGGTTCTCAGCGAAATCGTAGAAAGGTCCTGTTCATTCATAGATCGAATAGAGGGTTATATTATGTCCAGTTAAGGGATAAGCGATCAAGTTCTTCCAGGCAATACGTAAGTAGGTCAATGCTATGTTGAATATCATGTTTGTGGCACATTTCTACTACAGAATGTATATGTCTTGTGGGAATGGAAATACAGCCGGTAATGGCGCCTTCTCCTCCCCGTTGAATCATTGCCGTGTCGGTACCACCTGCTGTAAGAATCTCTCTTTGATATGGGATTTCATATTTTTCAGCGGTTTCTTCCATGTAGCGGATCATTCTGCTATCAGAAATGACAGAGCCATCCATAATTTTGATGGCTGTGCCCTTTCCAAGAAGGGTGATTTTTTCATGATCTTGAGCACCCGGGACATCATTGGCAATCGTTACATCTAATCCAAATCCTACATCGGGATTGATTTTTCTTGCAGAAGTCGCAGCTCCTCTCAATCCTACTTCTTCTTGAACGGTAAAGACTGCATAGAAATCAAACGCAGGTGTTTCAAGCTTTTTAAGCGTCTCTATAAGGACATAAACAG
Organism: uncultured Bacteroidia bacterium; assembly: GCA_964652565.1. Lineage (GTDB taxonomy): Bacteria > Bacteroidota > Bacteroidia > J057 > J057 > JBCCTX01. The sequence goes on along the minus strand of CAZZEC010000062.1, from coordinate 19,419 downwards.
AGACTCGATTATCCAAAGACTTTGTACAGACACAATCCCCCATCTCTACAAGATCTCTTTCTCTCGTTACCACATCTCCAACAGCAATCAATTCCTTTACCTTTTCGCCTGGCATTCCAAAGTCGATAAAATAATCTTTGATCTGAGGTGCTTTCTTTCGCTCTTCTGGAGACATTATATGGATGGGTTTGCTTCCTAATACACCTATTAAGTCTTCTTTTCCATGAACAATAACTCTTTGTGCAGTAAGTGTTTTGGGGTCAAATCCACCTAGTGTATGGAATCTTGCAAATCCATCATTATCAATGTAGGTTATAATGAAGGATATTTCGTCCATATGTGCAGCTGCCATGGCTTTTTTTTCAGTTGATCCTTTTTTCAAGGCAATGATATTGCCCATATAATCAATTTGGATGTCATCCACTAAAGAAGAGATCTCTCGAAGAACGATTTTTCGTATGTTAGACTCATAACCTGGAGCGCCTGGAGTAATGCACAACTCTTTTAGCAATTCTAAGTTCATAGATGTTAATTAGGTTTAAGCTATGGGTAGATGACCCATCAATATATTAAAATGCACTGAAAATCATGCATCGGAATGGAAGATTTTGACCATTTATGGATTATTATGGCATGAATGCGTTCAGAGTTTATTACCTTGCAGGTCTAATTTGGAAGGAAATGTGTCTAAATGATAGGATTATTTTGCTACTAATATGTATGGGTATAGTAAGCTGTGTTCCCAAAGATCGACTAGATGAAGCGGAAGAAAAAATTCAGCAAATGGAGCTAGCTTATCTTATAACGAAAGATCGAGCAGATACTTTGGAATGGTATGTAAATAGAATTCTGCCTATGCTTACATTGAGGCAAAATCCAGATGTTCGAGATCAGGTATTACCCAAAATTGTCATGCTCAACGAAAGGTTTCCCTATGACAGAGATTGGGGAGACATCAATCCTGAGCGCCCTGAAGAACAAGAGATGGCTGCTGCTGTTTTAGGAAGAATAGCCTACCTGACAAATGATGGTTTGAGACCTGTAAGTAATAGGGAAGTAGAAGGAGTAAGCGATTTTTCGTCGTTAAAATCTAGTCTGGAAGATTCAAAAGCCATTGCATTTACGCCCATACAAGGAGGAGAAAAATTTGGACTTACACTCGATCAAGATCTACTTTTTGATAAAGGGTCATATGAACTCAAATCTAATGCATCGGGTTTCTTGTCTGATCTGGCAGCAAGACTTAAACTTTTAGATGGATATTGGATTAATATTGAAGGGCATACTGATAATTTGGAGTTTTATGAAACAAAGGAGGAGTTGAGTAGTTGGGAACTGAGTGTGATTCGTGCTGTAAGAATAGTAGAAAGATTAGAGCGTTATGGTGTGAATCCGGAATACCTGATAGCATCTGGAAGAGGACAGTACCAGGAGACGTTTGTGAATACACGTGAGGAGAACAGAAAGTTAAATAGAAGAATCGAAATAATCCTAAGTCCCAAAAGCGGGAATTGAGTTTAAAATTACTACTTTTGCTTCCCTATGAATCCCATTTGGCAGGCGATTGCAACATTTTTGATCAGACGGAGAATACCAATCCTGATCCTACTCTTAATTCTTACTGCACTTATGTGGTGGGTAAGAGGTACAGAAATCTCACATCAATTGAACGAAGTTATTCCCACTGCAGATGAGGAAATGCAGAAGTATCAACGGTTCAAAGAAATATTTGGGGAAGATGGAAATGTGATGGTGATAGGGATTGAGGGAGGTTATGACAAACTAGAGGTATTTAATGGAATCTATGATATGGTGGAACGTATTGAGGAGGTTCCCGGGGTTGAAAGTGTAATATCAATTACTCATTTATATGATATCACTGCCGATTATGAAGCGGAGATGTTTCATTTGGAACGAATTATAGATGAAAAACCTCAAACCCAGTCCAAAGTAGATAGTGTCATTCGAAGAATATATGACCTTCCTTTTTACGAAAGCCTACTTATAGATAGAGAAACTCATACTACGATTGTCGCGGTGTCTGTTAATGAGGAATACCTAAATTCCGAACGCAAAACTGAAGTATTTGATGGGGTAAAAGCAGAAGCAGATATATTTGAAGAGGATTTTGATATCCCACTTAGATATGCAGGGATGCCAGTTATCAGAGTAAACGTACACAAGACAATCAAAGTAGAACTGGTTCTTTTTCTTGGCATAGCACTGGTAGTTTTGGCACTTACGTTATGGTTTTTCTTCCGTTCCCTCTATACCGTCATTTTCCCTATGATGGTTGTATTAGCGGTGATTACCTGGACGGTTGGATTTATAGGATTGTTTGGGTTTAAAATAAGCCTTGTTACAGGGGTTATACCTCCACTTGTGACAGTTATCAGTATTCCCAACTGTGTATATCTTATAACAAAATACCACATTGAGTATCGATTGACTCGGAATAAGATGAAATCGCTGATACTGGTCATTGAAAAGATTGGAATAGTGACCATCATGACGAATGCCACTACAGCGGTAGGCTTAGGGGTTTTGGCTTTCACAAATGTGAGACCACTCAAGGAATTTGGAATTATTGCTGGATTGAGTGTCGTTTCAGCCTTCTTTATATCGTTGATACTCATTCCAATAATGTTGAGTTTTCTGCCTGCGCCATCTGCTCGTCAAACCAGGCACCTGGACCGCAGAACGCTTTCTTTCGGTATTGGCCTGATCGATAAAATTGTACACAAAAATCGTTGGAGCGTGTATATTGTGTCAACGATAATAGCAGCTGCATCACTGTATGGAGCCTTTCAGGTGTTACCCGTAGCATATGTGGTAGATGATATTCCGCGAAATACACAATTGATTCAAGATATGAGGTACATGGAAGACCGCTACAATGGGGTCCTTCCATTTGAAATCGTCGTAGATACAAAGCGCAAAAACGGGGTTCAACGTCTATCCAGTCTGGAAAAAATAATGGAACTCCAGAACAGATTAAAAGAATATAAGGATATTTCGCGTTCTGTGAGTGCTACTGATTTTACCATGTACCTTCGTCAATCATTTATGGGGGGAGATTCTACTCAATATAAACTTCCCACGAGAAGAGAACTCACCTGGATTAAGAACTTCCTGTTGAAGACGGATCTAAAAGCCGAAAATGTATCTAAAAGTCTGACTGATTCTACGATGCAAAAGACACGCATTACAGCTACAGTGAGAGATATTGGGTCATTGAAGATGGATATATTACTCGATTCTTTGCGGGCTGATGTCCAGGAAATTTTCGACCCAGAAAGATTTGAGATTACCATTACCGGTACTACGCCTATCTTTATCAGAGGAAATAAATATCTGATTAATAATCTATTGACGAGCCTTGTAATAGCCTTTTTGATCATTGCTTTCATTATGGGGATTTTATTTCGCTCATTCAGGATGGTTATAATAAGTTTGGTACCCAATATCCTTCCGCTTATTATGGTAGCTGGTATTATGGGATATTTTCGCATTCCTCTAAAACCTTCTACGGCGTTGATATTTGGTGTGGCATTTGGAATCGCGGTCGACGATTGTATTCACTATCTCGCGAGATACCGTTTGGCCCGACAGGCTGGAGATACAATTTCTCAGGCTGTATCCAACTCATTCAAGGATACAGGAATAAGCATGATCTATACTTCAATTGTACTGTTTCTTGGATTTATCACTTTTACAGCCTCTTCTTTTGGTGGTACACAAGCCTTGGGATTACTCACCTCTCTGACATTGGGTATAGCCATGTTTAGCAACCTTATTTTGTTACCGTCGCTTCTACTGAGTTTTGATAAGGAGTAAAGAGAGTAGACGATTTACTTACTTATAAAGATAACATATGCTTGAAGAATTAAAGCATAGCCTATGGAACCAGTTCGGTGCGAGTATAGATATGCTGGAGGAAGCCATCAAACTCTGTCCGGAAGAGGTTTATGCTAAGAATAAGAGGTATTATTATATTGCCTTTCACAGCTTGATTTTCCTGGATTATTATTTGACTACTCCTCCCAGTGAATTCACGCCTCAGTTAACTTTCACAATTAAAGAACCCGCTGATGTCCCTCCTGAGGCTGTAGATGATCTAATACCTGATAAATTATATACAAAGTATGAGTTACTAATCTACTTACGTTCGTGTCGTGAAAAATGCTTTCAGTTGATCTCAAACTTGAATTCAGAGACAATAAAAGAGCGATTTATAGAAGAATTTGATGAAGATCCTATGGATTTTCCTGTCTTAGAGATACTATTCTATAATATGAGGCATCTCCAACATCACGTTGCACAATTGAACATGATATTAAGAGATGAAATAGATCGAGCTCCTAAATGGATATTTACAGCTCGTAATAGTTGATCTTATTTATCCAAAAACCTGTACGCCTAAAAATTTCTGTAGGATAGTAATGACAACGATAATTCCCAAAAGGATAGGGCATACGATAGTAATCATTGTATTGAGAAATTTTTCAGTAAATGATCCTTTATAATGGGGAAACCCTTCTAGAATTTCTTCTGCAAGGTGATTAGTACTCCATTGACGGGCAATAAATATACACATCAAAAAACCTCCTAAAGGAAGGCCTACATCCAAGAATAATCCCTGGATAAGATCGATAAATGATTGATCTTTTCCCTCGAACCTCATAAAATTAGGGGGAGAAAGAAATGAAACCGCTCCTTGAGAGAGCATACTGGGAAGCCCAAGCAGAAATACAACGAATGCCATAAAAGGAGTAGCCTTTTTACGGTTCCATTTATGTTCATCAACAAAATAAGAAACGGGAACTTCCAGAAGTGAAACCGTAGAAGTAAGCGCAGCTACACTGAGTAGTAGGAAAAATGACCCTCCGACAATTTTCCCTGTAATGGCTCCCATACTTTCAAATATGCCTGGAAGCGTAACAAAAACCAGACCTGGACCTTCACCCGGCGTCATTTGCTGAAAGAAAACCAGGGGAAAAATCATTAGACCTGCCAAAAATGCAACACCAGAGTCTGCGATCGTTACGATACCAGCCGCACTTACAATATTTTCTTTTTTCCCAATATAAGAACCATATGTTATTAAAGCTCCCATTCCCAATGACAACGAGAAAAAGGCTTGTCCCATAGCAGAGTAAATAGTTTGGATATTGATCTTACTGAGATCTGGGCTTAAGTAAAAAGCAACCCCTTCCATCGCATTCTCCAAAGTCAAAGCATAGATGATGATTCCAAACAATATAATAAACAATACAGGCATTAATATTTTTGAAACGGTTTCTATTCCGTGTTGTATACCTCTTGCAACTACAAAGGCTGTAATAATCATAAATGCCAGTGAATAGAGAAGATTGTCTCCCACATTAGCAATATATTCTCCAAAAAAATTCCCATATGACGCTGAACTACCAAGCGTGAGTAAATCACTAAATCCAATTTGGATAAAATATCCAAATGCCCATCCGGCAACTACGTTGTAAAATGAAAGGATCATGACACCACATAAAACGCCAAATAGTCCAAGAAGTGCCCATCTGTTTCCTCCCAGTTTTTTATATGCTCCATAGGGATTGGCCTGGGTCCGTCTTCCTATGGCAACCTCACCTACCATGATAGGAAATCCTATTAATATGATACATAGAAAGTATATTAATAAGAAAGCGGCTCCACCATTTTCACCAGTCTTATATGGGAAACTCCAAATATTTCCCAAACCAACTGCCGAACCAGCAGCTGCTGCAACAAATCCAATACGTGAGGAAAATCCAGATCTACTTGCCATAGGATTAATCGAATTTTAGGGTTGTAAATAGTAGTACTTTGAGAAAGTTATAACAAATGAGTTAAGTGTTGAAGTTATTTCAAATATTAACTATTCATCATAAAGTTGACAAATTAGTAATAAAAAATTAACTCCATTGATTTCAGATACCAAAAACTTAAGGATTGATCGATTTATTCTCAAGATAGGCAATATTTATCCCACTTTTATACCAGGATCTTTGTAAAAGGGGGGGGACTGGTGTAGGGGCAAATGTAAATGATCCTAACCAGATGTCTGTATCTCCATCACTATCCGGGTCCCCACTTTCCATAACCATCCATCTACCTTGTGAACATTGTGGAATGATATGATAGTTATAGGTAAATGTGTCGTTTGTTTCAGAGGTATTTTCTAAAAAGATAAATCCTGATGAAGTATGAGATTGGTAATTGGGAAAAAAAGCGTTTGCAACAAAGTCCAGGTCGCCATCGAGATCAAAATCTTTTACAATCACTTTTGAAATGCCAGGAATATGTACAAACCATTGTTCAGAAAAGTGATGGTTACCCAGGTTCTCAAATAGTCTTATTCCATGATAAGGTTTTAGGACGGGAGAGTAATCTGCATTATCACCATTGGTATATACAATATCAAAGTCACCATCATTATCGTAATCAATTACATCTACAGAGTTTGAACCGTACACAGGAGGGAAGTTCAACACTGTTACAGATGAAAATGATCCGTCTTGGGTTCCATAGAAAATGTTTATGGCTTCATTTCCTTGAGCCATAAGACATACAATATCTGGTATATTGTCTTTATTCATATCTATCACTTCGAGATCAATGGCTCCGGACAAATTCGATAGCGTAGTCCATAATTCTTTATTGGCGCTTATCTGAGGGAGTACACTCAGTTTACCTAAATAATTTCCATACTCTGCTAAGATCCAGGAAGTATCCTTTTGGAGATTGAATGTAATAGGCGCCAGTTGTACCGGTCTCGCTAGCCCCTGCTGAATTTTCTCAAGACCTTTTTCTGGATTCCACCTACCTATCCAGCCCAATTGTCGGTCTTGAGGATGGATAATACCAATGGATAACAATATATGGTGTTTTGGACCAGGAATTACATCTACCAAAGGGTGATCCAAAGCTAATGAGTCGACGATTGATCCATTTGCAGTAAATCTTCTCATCATATGCTCGTTACTTGTCCAAAGAAAGCGTTCAACAGGGTCCCAATGTAGTAGGGTAGTCATGGAGGATGTACCAGGTGTTTGGTAAAAAACTTGATAATTAAAGGGACTTGCAGAGTCATATTGAACTATGGGTGAGTAATTGAGGGAATCTGGTGCATGGGAAAGGTAGTATTGACATAACTTATTCCAGCTTGTGGAATCCAATTTCGCCTTTGAAGGAAATATTCCAGCCTGAACGATCCTTTTGATCTCCTCAAATTCCATTTGAGAATAGGTCAATTTCCCTCTTTCTCCAATTCCCAGCCTGGCGCTCATGGCAGGAAGCACGCCTGTTTCCCATTGACTTCTTCCCAAGAGATTGGGTTCTGGGAAAGAATGACAGGTTCCACAATAAGCAACCGCAAGATTTTCGCCTGTTAAGCCTTCATTTATTAATTCCTCATCTTGTTTCTGTAGAGAGGACTGACAGGAGATGAAGAGGATGCAGAAGATCAAACTGTTAAATGAAAATCTAGTCATGTTTAGTACGCTGTCTCCGAGATCTTATATACCATGAGCGTATCTCTATTTATCCCAGCTAGTATTAAGGGTTGCTGTTGTTCTAAATAGAGCAATGATTCCACTTGTCCTTTAAGGACCAGTCCGGTTTGATGAGATGCTAACAATTCAAAAGATTTATCAGGTTTTCCCAGCATCATATATCCTCTATTCGAATCGTAATGTCCAGTTGAAACGTCAAAACTATGATCATTTCCCGCTAAGAGTATATCATTGATACCATCTTTGTTAAAGTCTTTAACGAGGAAGGATTTTATCGGAGCAAATTGGAGTGGAAGAGGAAGTTCTTCCCACCGGAATTGTCCATTTTCATTCCATAAAATGTAGTTCCGTGTGTCATTGATATAGAGAGGAGCGTCAATATCCAAATTGCTATAGGACAAAATCGTTGGCATGTCCATCTGACTGAAAGAAGTATAGCTGGTAAACAATTTTCTGAAAAATGGAGATTGTGATGCCAGTTCATCCAGATAATTCACGGGATACTCTATCATTACCCCTTCATCATTCTTCCAGTAACCAGAACAAATAGGATCAATGGTTCCATTTTGATCAATATCGACAGCATATAGCGATAAGGGGTACTCTTCTGTAATATTGAAACGATGGTTGATTCCCAAATTGCCTAATAAATAATCTTCATCACCATCTCCATCGAGATCAGCGGCTTCAATCTCATTCCACATTCCATGAATATCTGATAGTTCTAATGGAGTGTGCAAAGACAAGCCTGATCCGGATTCATTTTGCAGCACGACCAATGAATTCCATTCTCTGGCAATTAAGAGATCCTCCCATCCATCTGCATTGATATCGGTCCAAACAGCATCTGTTACCATCCCAAGATCAAGTTCTATGGATGAATCAGGGTGAAATACCCCTCGATCGTTAAGCAATATATAAGATAACGGGGCGGTGGGATAATTTCCTCTTTGAACTCTTGCACCAATAAATAAGTCTTCATCTCCATCCTGATCAAAGTCGCTGGAAACAATCACAGAAGCGGGAAATCCTGGGAGAGGCAACGGTCGCACAATAAATGTAGATCCTTCATTTACATAGAGTGTATGAACATAAGCTTCATTACTGCGATCTTCATATCCGCCGGCAAGCGCTAATACATCAAGGTCATTATCATTATCAATATCTATCAGCTTTATATCTGAATGTGTAACCGATGATGAATCAGTAAGACCTGGAATACTGGATGGGATAAAATTACTTTGTTTTTGCAGATATACGTAAATAGGTTGTGAATTATTGGCTCCTATGACTATATCCAACTCGCCATTTCCATCTATGTCTCCCTGGGCTATATGAGGTCCGATTTGAGATAGTTTGTGTTGAAGAATGGGCTGATTTTGGAAAAAATCTATAAAGTCCTCCTGCTGATGAACATATGATAGTCGATGATTTATTTCTTCAAAAAGGATTTGATTTTCAGATTTTTTAGGACGCTTTATATTACTAGGACCTGGAGTCGATTGTTTCTCGAGTATAGTAAGTGTCTGATTAGCATTTGCGTCTTTTACTACTGTTTTTTTAGTTCCAGATGGCCAGATTACGCGTATAGAGTCTAGGGTTTGTATATCCCCCAGTCCAAAATGTATCATAGGGTCTACAGAGGAGATATAACCTCTTGTCAGAAAATGTTCGTGGTACTGATAGTGATCGTCTTTCCAAATCTCGATCTTGGCACCTATTGCGGATGTGTTAGGGGATTCGCCTTCAAGTGCGATTTTGATATAGTTCGTGTTTGTGTGTTGAGAGAGAGAATGATTTTGATAAATAAATGCAGGATCATCGATATTATTAACTATGTAGTCGAGGTCGCCATCATTATCCAGATCGACAAAAGCCGCTCCATTTGAAAAGGAGGGAATGTCTAAGCCCCAATCGCTAGTGACATTTTGAAAGGATAAATCCCCTGTATTTTCATATGCATAGTTGGATACTTTTACGACAGGCATCCGTTGTATTACTTGCTGATCAGATGCAACATATCCATGTACTTGAGCTTTGTAGTTTGTGAAATCTTTGTCGGTCAGGTCTTTTGGAAAGCCATTGGTAATAAATAGATCTTTGTCGCCATCATTGTCATAGTCAGCAAATAGTGGTGACCAGCTCCACTCAGTCTGATAAATGCCCATAAATTGTCCTATTTCACTGTAAGTGATGGGTTCTCCATTATGTATTCCATTATGTAGGTGGAACATATTGCGGACATATTGGTGCTGGTAATTGTATTGATCATCCTTGATATAAAATTGATATGAGTTACCATTAACGGTTTGTTTTTTACGACTGTAGATTTCAGGCATCATATCCAGCGTGAATATATCTGGATAACCATCGTTATTTATGTCAGATACGTCGTTACCCATGGAGAATTTGGACTGATAGGAAAGTAATTTATCTGCCTGATTTTGGAAGGTACCATCTTTCTGGTTGATATATAATATATCATTGGCGATGTAGTCATTGGAAATATATATATCCGGATATCCATCCAGATTGATATCCCCAAATGCCAGTCCCAAGCCATACCCTTCAATCGTTATACCTGCTTCCAGGGTGACATCCTTAAAGGTTCCATCCCCTTTATTCTGGTACAATCGATCGTTATTGATGGAACTGCCATCTGTAATTTTAGGTCGATAGTTAGTTGGGACTTGTTTTTTGACAATATTATTCAACACATATAAATCCAGGTCTCCATCCAGGTCATAGTCAAAGAACCCGGCATGAACGGAATAACCTGTATCGTTAATGCCCATAGCCGATGCCATTTCTACAAAAGATGGGACACCCATTTCATCAGTCCCCTGATTGACCCAGCATTCATTTCGTCTCTTTTCCAGGTGTGAATTTGTGGTAGAGGTAAGATAAATATCTGCCAGATCATCACCATTTATATCTGCTATAGCAACTCCACTATGCCATTTTTGTGGAAGTAAATGTTCAAGGTGAGAAGTGATGTTTTTGAATGTAAAATTACCTTGATTGAGATATACTTCTGTAGAAACCATGTTCCCTGTGAACACGATATCTTGGAGTCCGTCATTATTAAGATCGCCAATGCCTACACCCCCTCCATTATAGATATATTCATTACTGAGGATATGAAAACTGTCGCTTTCTGTAATCTCATTGGTAAAGGAAATCCCGGTTTTTTCAGGTTTCATTTGTTCAAAGCGTTCATGGTGTTTATTGCATGCTCCTAAACAAAGTGTGATCAGGATTAAGGTCAAACGGAAATATTCCATGATCTTCTTTTTAGTAAAAAGTATCTGTCATACAGATAGCTAATCAACATTCAAGAATAAAAATAAAGAAGGAGACCTTTGTAAAAAAGTCTCCTTCAGATAAACTTATCTGGATTTAACGATTTTGCGCAAGGTTGCCATTACTCAAGTCGATCTGACGTTGAGGAATTGGAAAGTTAATATCTTCTGGACCAAATACGGCATCGCCATATAAGGCTGATCGAAGAGGTTTTTCATATTCCAACGCACGGTTGATCTCTTGTGATGCGATTCCCCATCTCTTCAGGTCAAAGAATCTATGCCCTTCCATACCCAACTCCAGTTTTCTTTCCATTTGAAGTGCTCGGCGCGCGAAATCTGCATCTGGGAAAGACTCGTATAAGCTAATCTGGTAATTAGCAGCAGGGGTTACTCCATCTTCTTCCATTACAAATCCTTCGGGATTTGCTGCACGACTGCGAATGGCATTAATATTTTCCAATGCTCCAGCAAGGTCACCTGTTTCGATCTGACATTCAGCTAATAGAAGCAATACATCTGCATAACGGATCATACGGTAGCCATTAGCAGTCCAACCAGATGTCCAGTTACCTACTTCTGTAAATTGTCCTTCCTGACTGCGTCTGTATACCTGCTTTTTGGGGCTAAATGGACCTGCATAGGATTGGTCACGAATCCAATCCTGTCCGGTATGATCTCCCCAATCAAGGTAAGGGATTCCTCTACGACCTACTGTCCAGTCCAGACGAGGGTCTAATGGACCTGGATCTTCCACATATGAATCATCGTCTACTGGTAAGCCGTCATCATTTAATACCGGATCATCATTATAAGAATTGTCCAGCAGTGGAAGGCCGTCTTGAGTACGGAAAGAGTTGACAAACTCTTGTGTAGGCTGGAAGAACCCACAACATCCCCCAGGGGACTCCCCACTTTTGTATGGGAAATTCAGTACTTCTCCCCATCCCCCGTTGTATCCACCAGAACCATCATTGACAGAATATTGAACTGTATAAACAGCTTCAATACCATTACGTTGTTCAATGTCGAAGATATCTCCAAATTTTTCGGCTAATCCGATGGGTGAACCATCAGGTTTGGTGCCTGTTGCAACCACATCTTCAAGTAGAGCTCTGGCCGCCGTATAGTCCTGATTCATTTGCATCAAGGCTTTAGCGTATAAAACTTTTGCTACGGTTCCATTGAATCTACCGATTTGGCCCATATCGTTTGGCAGTTGAGTTCCCGCTTCTAAATCAGCTAAGATCTGAGCCCTGACATCTGCTGTATTTGTGACAGTAGTGGCATCAGTATTTTCATCTACATAAGGTACATCATTAAAAATTTTCCAAGCTTCAGCGTGGAAATGGCCTCTAAGTACCCTCGCTTGCAATGTGAAGTCATTGGCTTGATCAGCAGTGATGTTACCATCTTCTAGTGCACGATTGGCGACTTCTATGGTGCTATTGGCTCGTGAGATACCTTCGTATAAGGACCTCCATTTGATATTGATATAGGGATTAGCAGCATTTTCAGAATAGGTTTGAAGTGGGTTTATATCGGGTTGGTCCCCAGAGTCTGTACCCTTATTCGCCTCCATTCCTCTAATGCTACCATATACCCAGTTAGAAGCAGCCGCTTCCCATCCAAATCCATTGTTGGATACACCATCAACCATTGCATATACACCAATTAGTAAGGCATCAATTCCATCTTCTGTCGCCAATACAGGTTCTGCGAGTGCACCGTTGGGTTCAACCTCGAGGAAATCCTCCTGGCAACTAGTAAATGTGAATAGGATTAAAACGACACCTATTGTATAAATTGAAATAAAAAATATTTTTCTTTTCATTGTTCTTGTAGTTTTTTGATTAGAAGCCAAGGTTTACGCCAAAAAGATATTGTTTGACAACCGGGAAATTTCCTTCATCTACGCCAAATGCGCGATCATCACCCCCCAATTCAGGATCTTGTCCAGAGTAATCCGTAATGGTAAATAAATTTGCTCCTTGTATGTATACCCTGGCAGTACGCAATCCCACAATTGATGCGATATTTGAAGGAAGATTATATCCGAGTTGTAAGTTTCTTAATCTTAGATAAGAACCATCTTCTACGTAATAACTGGTAGATTGCGTATTAGTTGAGAAATTGGATTTGTTGGATGCCTTAGGTGTAGTAGCACCTGGGTTTTCAGGCGTCCAGCTATTATTTAAGAGGTTATTACTCTTCTGGTTCTGGAATGAGGGCCAGAAATCGATCCACCAGAGTGTGTAATTGAAAATATCTGCTCCCTGGGACCCATAGAAAAACGCACTCAGATCAAATGCTTTGTAAGCAACAGATAGGTTAAGACCATAGGTAAAATCAGGGTTGGGATTGCCAATAAAAGTACGGTCATTCTGGTCAATTACTCCATCAGGCCCTGTAAGGTTACCCGCTTCATCTTCAGGTCCTGCCAGGTCTGCAAAACGGAAGAATCCGGGCTCTGCACCATCCTGGGTAGGAGCATTTGTTACTTCTGCATCGTTTTGGAACAGACCCAGTACCTCATATCCAAAGAAGGAGGATATAGGTTGACCTTCCTGGTTTCTGTTGAACGGGCCAATACGAGACCCACCCCAATCAAAGAACTCGACGCCATCGGCAATCTTGACAATTTCATTGTCATAGGTAGTAAAAGTAAAGTTCGCCTCAAATTGCCAATCAGTACCATAGTTATCGCGGTAGATCAATTGTAGGTCGACCCCGGTATTTCTCATTTCAGCAATATTAATAAAGGGAGCGGAGGCAGCACCAGCAGTACCTGGTAATTCAGGATTGAACAACAGATCCTGTGTCTCCTTATTGTACCAGTCAAATATCACTTCTATTCTGTTGTTTAAAAATGATGCATCAAATCCCACGTTTGTAGTGACATTTGTTTCCCATTTGGCATCGGGGTTTCCGATACGTGTAGGTCGGAATCCTTGCAGAGATGAAGTTCCTGTACCATCTAGGTCATAATTAGATGTACTGGCAGATCCACCGAAAAGGAAGAATGCATTTTGAGGTGAAACGGCTAGCTGGTTACCCATAGTTCCATATCCTCCACGAATCTTAAGATCGGAGATAAAGCTGTTATCCTGAAGAAAAGATTCCTGACTAATACGCCAGGCACCGGTAAATGAAGGAAAGGTACCATAGCGATTGTCTTCACCAAATCGCGAGGAACCATCTCTTCTCACGGTAGCACTTATTAAATATCTATCATTGAAGTCATAGTCGACTCTACCGAAGAAAGATACTAGAGTGGTAGGAGTAAAGGCATCTGAATTGGCAGCAACAATAGTTGCACCATTGTTCAGGGTACGGAACGATACGTCATCACTAAAGTATCCAGCCCTTTGACCTGAAACTTCCCTTCCAATGCCATATTTTACAGATTCATATCCGGCAACAGCTAATACGGTGTGTGCTCCAAAATCGCGATTGAAAGTCAGAGTATTGGTCCAAACCCAGTCTCCGCCATAGTTGCCTCCTTCAGTTAAAGCCGGCGTCGCTATATTTTCTGCTCTTTCATATGTAGCAAAGGTGTAATTATTGAAATATCCGTGTCCATAAGTACCACCAAAGGTCGTGCGGAAGTTTAATCCCTCCAGAATTTTTACATCAACAAAAGCATTACCCAAAATGCGGATGTCATATCTGAAGTCATCCTTATCGCGGGTAAGGTTTGCATAAAAATTACTCAGGTTACCCAGACGTGGAGCAATACCCGTCCCTCCAAATTCACCCGGGACAAAATTGTGGCTGATCCCTTCTATTGGGGTAGTGATGATGTGAGGTATGATGGGTTGTGCATTCAGCGCTCCGTTGATGGGTGCACCTTCTTCATTATTACCTATACCATAAGTTCTGGAAGTATGTGTCACGGTCAGGTTTTCTCCTATAGTTACTCGGTCTTTGATGGTAAATTCTGAATTAAATCGTCCACTAAATCGCTCAGAGTTGGAATGTATGAAAATACCATCCTGACTAAAATAATTCAAGCTACCATAGAACTTGGCATTCCTGTTTCCTCCAGAAAGGGATAAATCATAGCTCTGGATGGGAGCAGTTTCTGTCAACACATCCCACCAGTCTGTATCTGCAGCCCAGGGTGGAAGTTGAGGGTTGGCGCCACCTGCAGCAGGAGAGGGTCCATATACAGGATGTATTTCATCTGTATCATCATTTCTGTAGACCAACCATTGTAAGTCGGCAAATTCCTGGGTATTCAATACATAATCAGGCCCATCACCTGGATCCTGGACTCCATAATACATGTTGAAGTTAACTCTTACTCCTTCAGAACCACGCTTGGTAGTAACTACGATAACACCATTTGAAGCTCTGGATCCATAGATTGAGGCCGCTCCAGCATCTTTCAATACTGAAATGTTTTCAATGTCATTTGGGTTGAGGGTAGAGATATCCTGAGTGGGGACACCATCTACAATGTACAGTGGATCGTTGTTCTGGAATGAAGAGAATCCCCTGATTCTCACTTTGGAGGGTGATCCTGGGCGTCCATCCTGAATGACGGTTACCCCTGCTGCTCTTCCCTGAAGCTGATTCGCAACATTACTGGTAGGTTGAGCGATCATTTCGTCGACATCGACGACACTTACAGAACCGGTTACATCTCCCCTTTTTTGAGAGGCATATCCCGTAACGACCACTTCTTCCAGTGTACCGACACTCGATTCTAGTGAGACATCAATTACGTCCTGATCTCCAACAGGAATTTCTCTGGTAGCATAACCATAATAAGAGAAGACCAGCACAGTACCGTCTGGTGCCTGAACGGAATATCTTCCGTCTCCATCTGTGTAGGCCCCAGTAGTAGTCCCTCTTAGCAGAACGGCTACACCCGGTATGGGTTCTCCTGTTTCAGCATCGGTGACCAGACCAGTTACTGTCTGTTGTGCATACGCAAAGGTTGCGCAACATAAGATAGCCAGCAAGGCCAACAATCTGCTGAAAGATTGTAAAGCATTACTCATAATAATAGTAGTTTTAATGAAGGTTTAAGATCAAGTGGAATGCACATTGCAAATCCCTGTTTGTAGGCATTTCACGTGTATTTCCACAAACTTGAAAAAAGTAAATTTGGTAATTTATTGGTATACAGCTATGTACAAGCGGTAGTACTTGGTTATAGGTTTTCATAAGTAAGTAGAAGCTTTTGGTAGTAGTACAGTATTATATACTTAATATAAGTTAAATTATATTATTTTAAAAACAAAAGCATTAAGTTTTTCTAATAGGTAAGATGAGAATTGTCAGTATAAAATTTCGAATTTAATGTATAATTATCTTGTAAAAGCCTGAAGTTCGTTTTTGTTTGCAATATTTTGAAAAACCCCTTAAAATAATAGGTAATATGTTAAGCCTGATATGCAAATATTGTATATTTGAAAAGACAAGATTATGGTATGTTGTAATAAAAATGATCTGTTAGAATAATATTTGACAGCAAATGCATCAGTTTTTGTGTAGTATGTCGAGTGTCAATCTATAGTATTTAGTGCCTTTTCAAGTGCTTGATGTGTCTTTGCTACTGCATCGGGATCATCCATGTCTCTGAGTGGCTGATTAAAAGGCTCTGCCCTTACCGGGCCGTCGTATCCGATAGCTAATAACCCCTCCAGAAAGGATTGTATATCAATGACACCTGTGGCAGCAGGTAACTCGCGTTTTCCATCTATTTGTTCATCTGGAGTAAATCCCGATCGTGCATCGTTCAGGTCGCAAGCCACTACATCATCATTTGTAAGTGTAAGGATATCCGCAGCCCCTTCACCTGCCGTGTACCAGTGAAAACTATCTAACACAAATCCGACATTAGGTTCCCCAATGCCCTCTATCAGTTCTTTGGTTTCTTCCATGGTGTGAACAAAGGGATATTTTTGGGCAGCCCACAAGGTTTTGGGACCTACATATTCAAGCCCAAGTCTGATGCCTTTATCTCCTAATATACTCGCTACGGCTTTTAACCTTTTGGCATGTTGATGATAGTTTTGCCTATAGGTAAGCTGGTTATGTCTGGGCATTATCCAGGTATTAACACGTTTGATACCTGCCTCATAAAGTGCATACACAATATTGGGAAATTCGCTCAAATCTTTGCGAAATGTCTCATCATCTTCTCTGAATTGGACGGTTAACCCCGCAGAAGCCCAAACGATATTTTTTTCACCCATAGCATCGACAAACGCTTTTATTTGATCACTTGAAAAAGTGACCAACTCATTCGGCAAAGCAGAGATAGATTCGAAGCCAAATTCTACCGCATAGTCCAGTAACTGTTGTTGGTTGGCTTTGACACCCAGTGCTCCTGGGTCTAACCACAGTGTAAATTTTCTTTCCTGGCGGTGGGGGAGTGTAACATGGTCAAAGGTGGGTATTAAGCTTAATCCTAAGCTAGCTCTAACAGAATGATTGATAAATGTACGACGCTGCATATGTGTAATGATATTGAGAACCAAAATAAATATGGTTTTTTTTTCTTCAATTACAAATTAGTAGAATAACTAATTCTTAAATCTGAGGATCATTCATTATTTACCTATGTGATTATATAAATGGAGGAATGGGTGAGTAAGTGTTGAGACATAAGTAAGTACCATTAAACATAAAGATTTACGTGATATAGTCGCAATAATTACACTATCAACAAAATCTAAACCGCAGTAACAAATTGCTTTTGATGTAAGTCGTAATAAGCACCTTTTAAATCCATTAGGGTTTGATGATTACCTGATTCTATGACTTCGCCTTTAGACAATACGACAATTTTATCTGCTTTTTGAATAGTGGAAAGCCTGTGAGCAATAATAATCGAAGTACGTCCTTTCATTACGGTCTCTATGGCCTGTTGAATGATTTCTTCAGACTCTGAGTCTATGTTTGCGGTCGCCTCATCCAGTACAAGTATTTGAGGATTATAGGTCATTACTCTGGCAAAAGCAATTAATTGTCTCTGGCCGAGTGAAAGTGTTGAACCTCTTTCTCTGACTTTATATTCATAGCCACCTGGTAGCTTTTGAATAAATTCATGTGCACCGACCTGTTTGGCAGATTCCGTTACCTGTTCTATGGGTATGGAATCATTATTCAGGGTGATGTTTTCATAGATGCTCCCTGAAAATAAAAATACATCTTGTAAGACAACACCAATGAGTTCTCTGAGTGAATCCAGATGATAATCTCGCAAGGATTTGCCATTTAATTTTATATCTCCCTTTTGCCACTCATAAAAACGGCTTAACAGATTGATAATGGTAGTTTTTCCAGATCCTGTTGCACCTACCAATGCCACTTTTTCTCCGGGATTTACTTCTAAATCAATATTTTTTAATACCCATTCAGGTTCGTTATAAGCAAAAGAAACCCGATCAAATTGTATAGTCAACGGTTGGGTAGTGCCATTACCATTAAGAGAAAATTGTCCTGTATCAAGTATCTGTTCTTTGGTATCGAGTATTTTGAATATGCGCTCTGCAGAGACCATTCCCAGTTGAAGTGTATTAAACTGATCAGCCAACATTCTGATCGGTCGAAAGAACATCTGTACAAACATAATGAATGCCACTAATTCCCCTTGTGTGACAGAGCCTTTTACTACATTTCCCGTACCATACCATACAAGTACAGCTATTCCCAGGGCAGAAATAATTTCAACGACTGGATAAAATATACTGTAATACTTCACAGAGTTGAGGTTGGCCTTACGAAGGTCTTTATTGATCAGCTTAAACCTATTCATTTCCTCTCCCTCTCTGTTATTAATATGAATGATTTGCATGCCTGTAATATGCTCTTGCAAGAAGGCGTTCATTTCGCTGACAGCTTTTCTGACACCCTGGAAGGCACGTTTTACGTTATTTTTAAAGATATATGTTGCAATCAATAGCAGAGGAATGGTCGCAAGAACAGCAAGGGTTAACTCCCAATTGATATACAGCATCGCAAACAGGATGGCGAATATTTGTAACAAATCCCCCAGAATACGAACCAATCCCTGACTAAATACATTATTTAGCGTTTCTACATCATTGATGGTCCGTGTTTGAAGTGTCCCGATAGCTGTCCTATCAAAAAAAGATAACTTAAGCTTCAGAATATGTTGGAATACCTGATCTCTGATATCGCGTATAATGCTTTGTCCTAGCCAGTTAGTCAGATAAGTATTGGCGTACATCACTATAGCTTGAAATAAGATAAGTCCCAGAATGATCATAGCCATACGTAATAGCCCTTGATAATCGCCATACATTACTTCATTATCCAGTGTAATTTGAACCAGATAAGGTCTTAAAGGGCCCAATAAAGCCAGTAGAATAGTAAGGAAGAGGGCAGTAAAGAAATATTTTTTATATGGAGCTACATATTTTAACAGTCTGGCAATGAGCTGTCTATCTAGTACCTTGCCACTTGCGTTGTTTGGTTGGGACATAAAACTTGCTTTATCTTCTATGCAAAGATAGTTGTAAATAGTTACAGGGCTAATACAATACTTACAGAGCAGGGCAAACGCACTAAAATCATTAACAGCTGCTAGTCAGTAGCTCAAGTTGATT
>CAZZEC010000061.1:0-31879 GCA_964652565.1 uncultured Bacteroidia bacterium | reverse complement strand
CCCGACTATTGAGAATTTTTTTTAGCATAGTGTTCACAAATATATAATTATAATATACTAATTTTAATTAAAACTGTTTGTTACATGCATATAGATTTACGAAGCGATACGCTTACCCGTCCTACTCCCGAGATGCAAGAAGCTATGTTCAGGGCTAAAGTGGGCGATGATGTATTTGGCGAAGACCCTACCATTAATTTGTTACAGGAAAAGATTGCCAAGTTGTTCGGAATGGAAGCAGGACTTTTTTGTCCATCCGGGACTATGTGCAATCAAATTGCTATACGCGTACATACACAGCCACAGGATCAGATAATTTGTGATCGCAGGTCCCATGTGTATTTATATGAAGGTGGGGGGATCGCTTACAATTCCATGGCATCTGTCAAAACCCTTGATGGTGATCGAGGTAGGATAAGTGCTGATCAGGTACGAAGCAGTATCAATCCGGATGACATTCATTTGCCAGTATCTCGATTGGTTGTATTAGAAAATACTTGTAACAAAGGGGGAGGGAGCTACTATCGCATATCGGATATTGCTTCAATAAGCGAAGTATGTAAAGCAAATGGTCTCAAATTGCATTTAGACGGTGCAAGGGTATTTAATGCGTTAGTAGAAACGGGTGAAGACCCGATTGAATATGGTAAGTATTTTGATACGATTTCCATATGTCTTTCCAAAGGATTGGGTGCTCCTGTAGGGTCTGTACTTGTGGGGAATAAGGAGGCTATACATCGAGCTTTAAGGGTAAGAAAGGTATTGGGGGGAGGAATGCGTCAGGCTGGATATCTTGCAGCAGCAGGTATTTATGCATTGGATCATCACGTAGAACGACTCAAAGAAGATCATCGAAAAGCACGTCTTATAGGAGAATCGCTGGATACTCATCCAGGTATTCAGGAAGTGCTCCCTGTTGATACCAATATTGTGATATTCAGTCCAGATCCTCGTTGGAAATCTGCCGCTCAATTGCTGGAGGACTTTAAACAACGAGGAGTGTTAGGCGTTCAATTTGGACCCAATCACATAAGATTTACGACCCATTTAGATATTTCCCAACATATGTTGGACCAGGTGATCGAAATTGTCAAGCATACAAGTAATGAGGTATTGATTAAGTAGTATGATGAAGAATCAATCTTCTAATTCTATAACGAGATCATCGCGCTCCACCATATCTTTTGCTTTCAAATGAACAGTTACTACCTTCCCTTCCTGGTGGGAAGTAACGGTAGATTCCATTTTCATGGCTTCTATCGTAAATAATGCATCATCTTGTTTAATATAATCCCCTGGCTTAACAAAGATTTTGCTGAGCCTACCTTGAAGGGGAGAACCTATTTCATTATCTTTTTCTGCTTTTCTATTACCCACCTTTGGTACAGTCAATGTGCGGTCTACTACTTCGACTGCTCTGGTTTGTCCATTCAATTTGTAGTAAACAGTACATACCCCATTTTCATTGGGTTCGGTTTTGTACATGTATTCAATCAATAAATCCTTCCCTTCCTCTATGCGTACCAGTATTTCTTCATTGGGTTTCATAGGGTAGAAGAATGCCAAAGTGGGGATCTTACTCACGTCTCCATATTTTGTCTGGAAGGCGTAGAATTTTTCAAAAACCTCTGGATAGAGAAGGTAAGAGATGAAATCTAATTCAGTTAATGAATCGTCGAATTGATGGAGAAATGATTTGAAATCGAGTTCGAAATCGATTGGTTCAAGATGTGCATTTGGGCGATCTGTATAAGGAGATTCACCTTTTAACACAATGCGTTGCATTTGTTCAGGAAATCCTCCATGTGGTTGTCCCAGGTCGCCCCTGAAGAACTGCATGACTGAATTAGGAAATGAGATCTCTTCTCCTTTATTGAAGATATCTTCAGTTTTCAGGTTATTTGAGATCATAAACAGGGCCATATCCCCAACAACCTTAGAAGATGGAGTCACTTTGACAATATCTCCAAATAGTTGATTTACTTCGGCATAGGTTTTTTTCACCTGCTCAAATCGATCTTCTAATCCCATGGCCCGAGCTTGCGGTAAAAGATTGGAATACTGTCCCCCTGGTATTTCGTGCTTATATACTTCAGCTGTTCCAGATCTCAATTCAGATTCAAATGGATAGTAATACGAACGAACGACTTCCCAATAATTGGAGAATTCGTTTAATTTATCCAAATCAATGGGGTATTCCCTTTCATGATCCTTCATCATCGCCACCAATGAATTAAAGCTGGGTTGCGCGGTGAGGCCGGACATGGAGCTGATAGCGACGTCTATAATATCTACTCCGGCTTCAATCGCCTGAAGATAAGTCGCGCTCTGTAGAGAAGAAGTGTCGTGTGTATGTAAATGTACAGGAATATCGACTACTTTCTTGAGTTCTGTAACCAGGGTACTTGCAGCTTAAGGTTTCAGTAATCCTGCCATATCTTTAATTCCAAGCATATGGGCTCCTTCATCCTCGAGCTGTCTGGCAAGGTCTATATAATATTGCAGGGTATATTTTTTGCGATCAGGATCAAGTATATCACCTGTATAGCAAATACATGCTTCTGCAATTCCTCCCGTTTGCTCTCTCACGGTACGTATACTTACTTTCATCGCTTCAACCCAATTTAGTGAGTCAAAGATCCTGAAAACATCTACTCCCGTTTCCCATGCCTTCTCTATAAATTTGATAATCAAATTATCAGGATAAGCCTTGTAACCTACAGCATTCGATCCTCTAAGTAGCATTTGCAACAGTATGTTGGGTACAGCTTCGCGTATCATTTCTAGCCTTTTCCATGGGGATTCTTTCAGGAATCTGAGGCAAACATCGAATGTTGCTCCCCCCCATACCTCCATAGAAAAAACTTCAGGATGATTTTTGGCAAAGCTCTCCGCGACGGCAAGAAGGTCTACACTCCGCATTCGGGTAGCTAGCAGGGACTGATGTGCATCCCTAAACGTAGTATCCGTATACATGATTCGTTTCTCTTCCTTGATATGAGAAATAAATGCCTCTCTACCCAGATGCGAGAGTTTTGTTTTGGTTCCTTCCGGATAGGTGTCTCCTGGCTGATAGGTAGGAATTTTGGGAGTCCTGAATTTATGAGTCGGATCGTATACCTTTATATTGGGATTTCCATTTACGGTAATATCTGCCAGATATCTCAAAGCCCTTGTACCTCTGTCCCGACTGGGTTGTATATCAAAGAGTTCATCATGATGCTGTATAAACGTAACTCTTGCTTCTCCACCAAAAAAAACAGGATGTTTGACTACATTTAATAAAAAGGGAATATTGGTTCTCACCCCTCTGACACGAAATTCTCTCAGGGCACGATCCATTCTTTGGCTTGCACCTTTCAGGGTATTTCCCCATGTAGATAATTTCACCAATAATGAATCAAAGAAAGGAGAAATCCGCATTCCTGGGTAAATACTTCCTCCATCTAATCTTATCCCAAATCCACCGGGGCTTCGATATGCGATTATTCGACCATAATCGGGTTTGAAATTATTTTGAGGATCTTCTGTTGTAATACGACATTGTATGGCAAAACCGTGGCATTTTACATCATCTTGAGAACGAAGTAATATTTGGGGATCACTTAACCTTCTACCAGACGCAATCTGAACCTGGGTTCTTACGATATCTATTCCAGTAATTTCTTCTGTAATCGTGTGTTCTACTTGAATGCGTGGATTCACTTCTATAAAGAACACATTCATTTCCTGATCCACTAAAAACTCAACTGTACCTGCATTATTGTACTTTACGGTCTGTGCGATACGCAGTGCATAATCGTACAGTTGTTCACGAATTTCTTGTGGAAGGTTTGAAGGAGCTATTTCAACTACCTTTTGAAATCTTCGCTGTACTGAGCAATCTCGTTCAAACAAATGAACTATGTTGCCATGATTATCCCCTAATACCTGTACCTCAATGTGTTTAGGGCTCTCTATAAATCGTTCTATGAATATCGTACCATCTCCAAACGCATTTAAGGCTTCTGCTTGTGCTTCCTGAAACGCTGTAGCTAATTCCTGCTCACTTCTCACAACACGCATTCCTCGTCCTCCTCCTCCTGCTGCTGCTTTTAGTATGAGTGGATAGCCAATTTTTCGAGCTTCCAAAATGGCATCTTCAGTGCTCTCTAAGGGATCTTCACTGTCGGGAATCAGTGGTACTTCTACACTTTTTGCCACTTCCTTCGCTTTGACTTTATCCCCCAATCGATCCATTACTTCTGCTCTGGGCCCAATAAAGGTGAGTCCCTCTTCTTCACACCTTCGGACAAAATGTGAGTTCTCAGATAAGAATCCATATCCGGGATGAATAGCTTCAGCACCTGTCTTTTTAGCAATTCGGATGATATCTTCTATATCCAGATAAGATTTCAACGGCTCATCTTCCGTACCTACCTGATGGGCTTCATCTGCTTTATATCTATGTAAAGAATAGCGATCTTCGTAAGAATAAATGGCTACGGTAGAAATGTGAAGTTCGGATATTGCTCTTAATACACGGATGGCGATTTCACCTCTATTAGCAACAAGGATCTTGTTGAATTTGCGGAAAGTAGTATTCATGAACCGATATTGAATTTTGCTTAACTATATTCTTGTCAACCTAGCTAATTAAAGCATTATTGATAACAAATACATAAGAATATTGAAATTAATAAAAGGGATATTCCTGGTTTAATCCTTTCAGGGTTTAAGAAACTCTGAAGGAGTTCAGCCAGAAATAGTGTATTTTCCACCCATATCAATCCTGGAGGGATTGAACTAAGTGTTATTAAACCAAAATATCCTTAACAATCTTCCCGTGTACATCTGTAAGACGAAAGTCTCTTCCTTGAAAGTGATAGGTTAACTTTTCATGATCCATTCCCATTTGGTGGAGGATTGTAGCCTGTAAGTCGTGGACATGTATCCGCTCCTTGGTACCATAGTAACCAATTTGATCTGTTTCCCCGTATGTTATCCCTGGTTTTACGCCTCCTCCTGCTACCCACATGGTGAAGGCTTCACTGTGATGATCTCTACCGTTGTAGGGGGCAACTTTTCCTCCCCTGTTTTCTCTCATGGGAGTACGACCAAATTCTCCTCCCCATACCACCATCACATCCTCCATCATCCCACGTTGTTTTAGGTCTTTGACAAGTGCAGTCATGGGTTGATCCACTTCTTTGCACCTTTCAAGAAACCCACCCTCAAGTGCTTCAAATTCACTACTACCGTGAGAATCCCATCCTCTATGATAAAGTTGAATGAACCTGACTCCTCTTTCAGCCAGTCGACGCGCCAGGAGGCAGTTATTGGCAAAAGATACTTTCCCCGGTTCCGTTCCATACATTTCATGAATATAGTCTGGTTCACTTTGTATATCCATAGCTTCAGGCACGGTGGTCTGCATTTTAAATGCCATTTCGTACTGAGCAATGCGAGATAGGATCTCCGGATCTCCCACTTCGTCGTATTGCATTTGGTTAATTTCGTTGATAGCATTTACAGCACCCTTGCGCAAGTCGCGTGGCATTCCATCAGGGTCTGATACAAACAGTACGGGATCGCCTTTAGAGCGGAACTGTACGCCTTGATATAAAGAAGGAAGAAAACCGCTGCCCCATAGTCCTTTTCCGCCACTGGGTTGAGAATTTCCTGAAACCATCACGATAAATCCAGGTAGATTTTCATTTTCTGATCCTAATCCATATGTGATCCAGGACCCCATACTTGGGCGTCCTGGACGGGGACTACCTGTATGCATAAATAGCTGTGCAGGTGCATGATTAAATTCATCTGTATGCATAGCTTTAAGAAATGCTACGTCATCTACTACCTCTTGAAAATGAGGCAGCAGTTCAGAAACCCATGCACCTGACTGGCCATATTGTTGGAAGAATGACTGAGGCCCCAACATTTTAGGGGTACCCACGATGAATGCGAAGCGCTTTCCTTCTAACAGTTCTGACGGGCAATCTTTACCATCATATTTTTGTAGCTCTGGCTTAAAGTCAAATAATTCCAACTGAGAAGGAGCACCAGCCATATGAAGAAATATGACCGTTTTGGCCTTAGGGGCAAAATGAGGAGACTTAACCTTTAACGGATTTTGTTGATCAAAAGATTGGGAAGATGAGTTTCTGTATGGATTGCATCCAAATAGACTTCCAAATGCCATGGCACCCATACCCAATGCACATTTCTTGAAAAAATGACGCCTTTGAAGATACGATTGTTGTGATTCGAGTAATTCCTTTACTATTTGGTCCATTATTCTTTTGTTATAAATTCATCAAGGTTTAATATCACATTGGCTACGTTGGTAAGCGAAGCCAATTCTGGGTTTTTTGTTGGGATCATGGTCAACAAATGTTCTGCATCAGCAGGGTTGGATTCATAATGTGCAAGTGATTGTTCATAGTAGTCCATTAAGGTTTCTAACTTATTTCCTGGAGGAGATTGAAATAAGGCTACTTCATATCCAAAGCTGATTTGTTCTTTTGGATTTGTCCCCCCTTCTTCCATCATTCTTTTGGCTAATGCCTGACTTGCTTCGAGGTATACGGTGTCATTCATGATAGTGAGGGCTTGAAGTGGGGTGTTTGTACGAATCCTGCGAGATACACAGAATTCTTTACTTGGTACATCGAAGGTAACCATGGAAGGGTAGGGGCTAGACCTTCTCCAGTAGGTATATAACCCTCTTCTGTATCGATCTTCGTTATTTTCTGACTCCCACCGCATGACATGGCGTATGACATTCCATACACCTTCAGGTTGTGGAGGCATCACACTGGGCCCATACATTTTATCGCTTAATAAACCACTTACAGCCAGCGCCTGATCTCTTATTTGTTCTGCAGAAAGTCTAAATCGTGGACCTCTCGCCAACCATTTATTTCGAGGATCTTTTTCCAGTAACATAGGTGATACGTTGGAGCGCTGACGGTAGGTATCTGACATGACAATTTGCTTTAATAACGATTTCACACTCCACTGATGTGTATACATAAATTCATTTGCCAGCCAGTCTAGTAATTCCTGGTTTGATGGTTTAATGCCTTGTGTACCAAAGTCTTCTAGTGTCTCTACGATCCCAATGCCAAACAACTGTTCCCAGAAGCGATTAACGATAACCCTACTGGTGAGAGGGTTTTCTGGAGAAACTAACCACTGTGCCAGGCCCAACCGGTTTTGAGGATAATAAACGGGAAGATCAGATAATGTTCCAGGTACATCAGGTTGTACTTCTTTTCCATGAACCAACCAGTTACCACGTTCGAATACATGTGTAGATCGACATTCTTCAGGCCCCAACTCTTGCATAATAGGAGTCTTGGAAGGTCTGATCCTTTCGCGATCTTCTTTTAGGGATGCATACAAACTACTGGATGCTGTATCGACAACTTCTGATACGCTATCCATAAATGCCTCAATTTGTTCTATTTGTCTTTTCTGCACACTGGATATAGCGCGAAGGTTAGGAAAATCACTAGGTTTATCGGTATCTGCCGTATTGTTGAAGAATGCCATTAATTCATAGTATTCCTCATGAAGAATGGGATCATAGGGATGTCCATGACATTGAACACAACTAATAGTAATTCCCTGCCAAACTTCAAAGGTAGTATTGATTCGATCAATTACTGCTGCCACCCTAAATTCTTCATCATCGGTACCCCCTTCATCATTTGCCATTGTATTTCGGTGAAATGCTGTTGCTATGAGCTGATCTACTGTTGGATCGGGAAGAAGGTCGCCTGCCAACTGTTCTTTTGTAAATTGGTCAAAAGGCATATCCTGATTGAAAGCATCAATGACCCAATCTCGATATTGCCAAATTGTGCGGTGTTTGTCTTTTTGATAGCCTTGTGAATCCCCATATCTCGCCAGATCCAGCCACATTGCTGCCCATTTTTCACCAAACTTTGGGGAAGCTAACAGACGATCTACTACTCTCTCGTAAGCTTCAGGACTATCATCTTCCTCGAATGCTCTGGCTTCATCCAGACTTGGGGGTACTCCTGTGAGATCGAGTGAAACTCTACGTATCAAGGTTGACTTATCCGCTGCTGGAGACATAGACAACCCTTTTTTACTCAGATTTGCCTTGACTAAATAATCAATTCCATTTTGACTAGTTTGGAGTTTGTCATTGATTTGTTGGTATGCTTGTGTGTTGAGAGGGATAAAAGACCAGTGATCTTTCCATTCTGCCCCTTGGTTAACCCACTTGGTAATGATATCAATTTCCTGTTGAGTAAGAGGTGGGCCATCTAACGGCATTCGCATTTCCGGGTCTGAATGATTGATCCGAAAGATCAATTCACTAGCCTCAGCATCCCCTGGAACGATTGCGGGATTGCCCGTTTCTCCTGCTAACAATGCATTATCTCGAGTCAGAAGACTCAATTTCCCGCTACGCTTCACTCCTCCGTGGCAGCTCATGCACCTTTTATTTAGTATTGGACGCACATCAGCATTAAAATCTACTTTAGGAGAAACAAAAGATTGAGAAGTAAAATAAATAACTCCTCCTAAAATAGTTGTTATGCATACGAATACTAATAACTTCTTATTAAGTAGTCCCATTTATATGTCTATTTAACCAAATGTAATTCGAATTATCTGCTTATTTCAATATTATCGAAAATAGGAAAAAAATAGGTCAAAATCAGGCATTATGAATAATGAAAACAGTTTATTAACTGTTAATAGTTAAATATTAACTAACTTAATAGAAGGGATTTCGGAATAATCATATACTTGCTTTATGGATAAGCACGAATACGAGGCACATATAGATCGAATTATTTCCAGTAAAGGTTTTGGGAGGTCCAAAACATATGCGAGATTATTGAAATATATTGTCAAATCATCTCAGGAAGGAGAAATTCCCAAGGAGACATCCATTGCCATCGATGTATTTGGAAAAGATAAAAACTATAATCCATCAGAGGATACACTTGTAAGGGTATATGTTCACAATCTGAGAAAAAAACTGTCTCATTATTATGAACATGAAGGAAAGACAGAACCTCATAGAATATTGATCCCAAAAGGAAAATATGAAGCAGTCATTTCTGAGCCATTAGAAGAGATATCGTCAAATAGCCATATAAAAATTATTAGTAGTAAATGGTTATGGGGGTTGGGAGTACTTATTGTGGGAGTATTTGCTTTGAATATGTGGTTATTCTCGTTGGGAGCAGCCGACCATGAGGTCTCTTCCGTTTCTCAAACGAAGATATGGAAGCCTTTTAGTGAAGGAATACAAGAGGAACTCTCTATAGTGATGGGAGATATATTTCTGTTTACTGAATATGACAGTGTATTGGATCAATCCCGAATGATTAGGGATTCAAGGATCAATTCTGAAGAGGATCTTGATGCGCTGATAGAAGAATATCCTTCCATGGTTCAACGCAATATCGCCCCTGCAGAAAATCCTTTGTTGACCAAAAGTCAAGTGTTGAGTTTAAAGGAAATTGTTCCACTTGCCAACAATCTCAGATCAAACAATACCATTCGTATCATGTCGAGGATGAATTCTGAAGAGTTACGAGATAAAGATGTGATATTCATCGGATTATTTAAGACTCTCGGTCTACTGGAATACGTATTTGATTCTTCTCATTTTCAACTTACGTCTACCTACGCTCAAATTATACACAAGACAACAGGAGAAGTCATATTTCAGGAAGGAAACCCACTGTCCCATCATGTAGATTATGGTTATTTAGCCAAAGTGCAAGGTCCTGATAATCATCAAATCATCATCGTTTCCAGCTTTACTGATACGGGTATTTTACAGGTTATTAATCAGATTACGCAGATTGAGCTTGTGGAGGAATTGGAGCAATCCATCATTGACCAACTGGGTAAAGTGCCAGATCAATGGGAAGCTCTCTTTGAAGTAGGTGGATATGACCGAACTAATCTTACAGCACAATTGAAGTATGTGTATGAGAGGTGATTGGTGTATTGTTTAATTGATATATTGTTGTATTGTTAATGGAGGGATGATTGAATTGTAGAGTCGCGATGCTCACGACTCTCTTGTTTCATTAAACGATCGAAACTATTTAGAGAATGTTGTAATCTATCATATTTACCAATATATAGGTCCGGTACCCAAATATCTATCGATCAAAGGCATGTAATAGTCCTTAATCTCATTGAGGTCATAGATCGTTTCGCTTTTAGTATACAGGTCATACTGATTAAAATCCTTCACCCATTCTTTATACTGATCATCCTTATCATTGGTAATTTCCTGATAGCTACCTCCTGTATGCCAGGGATAGAAAGAATGGTAGCGAATCATGATCATTCCAGGTTCTGGTATCTTATTATCCGAATGCTGAGACAATACCCTGAACAAGTACTCATCGTGTCCCCATGCCAAGTCGGTTTGATCGATTCCGCAGTGGGGTTCATAGATTCCTAATGGAGTATTATATCTATCATCCTGCATATCGGGATTGAGCTCGTTGAATTCCGGATATACACAGCTATCGGGTAATTTACATCCTACAATGAATACATCTCCTACCATGCCCCACTGTTCTGCCTGACTTGTTCCATCTTCGTCGCAACCCCATAAAAACATTACTTTCCCCAAGTCGTGAATAAGACCTACTACCTGCATCCATTCGGGACGGTTGGCATGTCTGATAGCTTCGGCGGACTGTATTAGGTGCTGTACATTGGGGAGATCCAGATCAGGATCACTCACATCTATCAGCTCATTTAAGCGTTCCATAGCTTCCCATACATGCAAGGGTTTATCGTAGGTAAGATACTTTTCCTGCATACGTTGTACGTACTCAAAGGTCTGCCTGCTACGCATTTTGCGATAGTGCTCACGAACTGCAGCAGTTACTTCACTCTGATCGTAATTGCGAAATTCCTTTTTATCTTTTGTTGTAGTAGACATATTATTAGATGTATTTTTTGAATCTCAAAGGATATTCTCATTTTCACTGATATCGATAAAGACGCATTCACGAAATTACTAAAAAATAAGAAAATTTGATCTTACAACAGATACGCCAGTACCACTGAAAAGCAGATCGAAACAAACATTTCTAATAATCCGGCCCCCAGATTCCTATCTGTAACTATTTCAGTTACTAAATTGGAATTACGCAAGATGAATCTATCAAAGATGAATTTTATTCCAAGTAGGTATACAAACACCAGTGCCACATCTATGCCCAGTTTGGTAAGATCATAACTCCAACTTGTAAAATCTCCTGATACGGCTTTCATGACGATAATACCGATAGCGATGAGTCCTCCGGCAAAGCCTAGTCCAGCAGCGATATTGTCCTTTTCAATTTCGTCGTGAACATCATAGGGAATGAGTCTGGAATAGATAAGTGAAAAAATAATCAAACAAATTTGTCCCAAAAGGAAGAATACGAAAGCCGTTAACGGTCCTCCTCCTTCACCGTGTATAGCTCCAGCAATGATCAATCCCGAAGCAATATACATGCCCGCTTCCACTGCGCCCGTTCCTGGATTTTGGTCGTGAATGATTTCTTTATGAGGAGAAAATTTATACAAAACGAGTTTATCATTGATGAATCTTGTCAGATTGAGTAGAACGATACCAGCCAATGTATAACTGACAACCTCAATCACATCCTGAACAAAGTCGTAGGAAGGCCCATCCAATGCGCCGATGTATACAATTGTGATTCCCAGAATGTATCCACTTACACTCACAGAAACAGCGTTATTGTCTTTGAGTGTTAATTCTTCATCAAGATTAAATTGAGAGAAGAATCCTTTGATCCATTTAGCGAGGAAAAAAAATATCACGTAAAGCATGATATATGTGGCACCGGATAACCATTGATCGGGATCTATCAGATCGAATTCCATATATCTGGAGGATTAAAAATTATAAAAAAGACAGTGTAACAAAAGGCGTTGCATGTTGAATAGCCTATTATCTAGAGTAAATATAGGACTTTATCGATTTTTTTATGAATGTTTTGCAACTCTTTGCACATTATATACATCTATATAGTAGAAACCATCAACAAAATTTCCTTTGTCAAAAGCGCAGAGAGATAGTTAATATGCTATCTTTTCAGTAATAATCAATTTATGATTATTTAATATAATATATTGTGGATCTTTCAAAAAGCTTATTTGCTTTGTGCTGTAACCCAAATCACAATTTGAAGTATACAACAAAAATATTCTATTGATCATAAATTACATTATTGTAATATAATATATAAAGGAATTACTATGAAGACTTTACTTACACTCGTCCTTACAGCCTTTTTCTCAACCTCTATGTTGATGGGGATGAATGATACTGATCCTGACCCCCTTACAGTCCAAGAGCAAATTAAGCGAACAGTCAATTTTAAAACATTTGCCAAGAAATATAATATAGAAGGTAAGGTAGAGGTAACGTTCTATATTGATGAATTACACATGATCCAGATTCAGTGTATTTATGGTGATTCTGATCAGATGGTCAAATATGTTCGAAATAAAATGAATAAGAAGGAAATTTATGGGGAGAACCTGTTGATTAATCAATCTTTAAAGATGACCTTCGAATATTATGAGATCAGTTCACTTGGAATGAAGCCCAAAAGTATTTTTTCCAAGGCATAGAACTCCACCAAATAGCTAGGTTGTAAATCATTATTTCTTAGATTAGGCTCAAAAAGAGCTATGCATATTTTTGTACTAGGTTCTGGAGGATGGTTTCCCTCATCTACAAGGCATACATGCACCTATTTACTTGAGATCAATCAGCAATTAACCCTTATCGATACCGGAAGTGGGGTAACCCGTTTGTTCGATTATGAATGGTTGTTAGCATCATATGATACACTTCATATTGTCTACACACATTATCACCATGATCATATTGCTGGTATTGGATATTTGCCTCAGTTTTTATCCGGTAAAAAGTTAATAATTAAAGGACCTGGAAAACCCTACTATCCTCATTCTTGCAAAGAAATATTGAGTACTTACACTCAAACACCCTATTTCCCGAAGTCTATTCACCAATTTTCAGATAGTGTAGAGATCTCTGATTATGATGAGTCAGGATTTCAAATAGCAGGAATGCATGTAGAAGTTCTCAAACAGATTCATGCAGATCATACTTTCGGGTTAAAATTTGATGATCTACTTTATTTTGCTACTGATACTGAACCCTTAGAAGAAACATTTCGAAGAGCAAGTAAAACGAAGGTGTTGATACATGAATGTTGGGGGACAGAAGGGAATTTGTCTGGCCATAGCTCGGCTACAGCTATCAAAGATTACCTGACTTCGTATTCTATCCCCCGGACCTTTTTGATGCATGCCCATCCAGCCTGGACCCCTCAAGATACTTTTCATATTGAACAAGTATTTCCCCCTGAACTGAATGTAACCTATATGGTAGATGGAATGCATATCACCATTTAGTGTGCAATCTCCTCTTTTAATAATTCAGGGAAATTTGCTTGAAATCTTCTCAATCTGGGAATGGATACACGCTGAACGTAGGGATTGTTAGGGTTTTTTATTTCATAATCCTGGTGATAATCTTCAGCTGGATAAAATTTTTCATAAGGAACGACTTCTGTTACAATTGGAGCGTCAAAGACTTTATTAGCTTCCAACTCCTTGATATAAGTTTGAGCGATTTCCTTCTCAGTTTCATTGCGATAAAATATCACAGATCTGTATTGAGGGCCTCTATCGGGACCTTGTCTATTTACAGTAGTAGGATCATGCGATCCGAAGAAGACCTTCACTAACGTCTCATAAGATACAATGTCTGGATCGTAATATACTTCTACAGCTTCGGCATGATTCGTAAGACCTGAACCCACAAGCTGATAATTTGCTGTAGATGCTTTTCCTCCAGAATATCCGGAAATAACCTCTTCAACGCCTTTGACAGATTCATAGATCGCTTCCACACACCAAAAACAGCCGCTTGCAAAGTAAGCCTTTTCTAATTCTTGATATTCCTGGGAAATTTTCTCATATGAGAATTCCGGAATAACCTGTGTTTGTGCTTCACTATTGTTAGCAGGAGAGTTGCAGGAATAAAATGTAAATAATGTAATTGTAGAGAGAATGAGATTGTACCACATATTTTTTATTTTAGTTACGAAACTATCCCTAAAAAGGATCTATACGTTGTCAACAGTGAGACATTTTAGCATTAACTAACAGATCTCATGGTTGTTAGATAGAACTGAGAACCATACGTATAAAGTCCCCAATTTTACTAGGTTGAAGCCATCTTGTAACTACGGCCATGTCTTCATCGGGAATGATCACAATATAATTGCCTCCAAATCCTGCTGCATAGTATACATTTTCGGGAACATCTTCCCAATATCGTGAACCTTCTCGGTTGTTCAACCACCACATGTACCCATAATTAGAGTTTGCATAGGAAGGTTGTTGAACTTTATCTATCCATTCCTGAGATAAGATTTGTTGCGCTTTCCATGTTCCATTGTTAAGAAATAACAATCCAAACCTGGCGTGATCCAATGTGTTGATAAATATACCTCCTCCGCTATGTCCACCACCACTCACGGATTGTACCATTTGCCCATCTACATTTACAAAAGAATGCTCATATCCATACCATCTCCAGGTGGTAGATGCTCCAATCTTGTCCATGACATGATACTTTAATATTACTGGTAGCGGTTTGCGCCATACCTGTAGAAGGGAATAAGCTAATATATTTACTCTCACATCATTATACTCAAACAACTCTCCAGGAGTATGCAATTCTCTATTTTTCCAGTCATCAATTCCTCCTTCACTTGGGGGCCTATCAGCCCAATCGTACATACCAAATAGTTGTCCAGACCAATCAGAAGATTGTGTGAGTAAATGATCCCATGTTACTTGAGCATTGTGTTTTCCTTCGAATGTACCATCCCATACATAATCTTTAACTGGTTTATCCAGGTCAATCAATCCTTCCTGCCATGCAAGTCCAGCAACTGTTGATAAATAACTTTTGGTTACGCTAAAGGTCATATCTACTCTTTCAATATTTCCCCATTGAGCGATGATATATCCATTTTTTAATATTATCCCGGCAGGTTTTCCTCTGTCTTTGGTTGGACCCACTATAGCGTGAAAGGGCTCGCGGGCAAATCCTTCAAGAATGGCAATTTGTAGGTCATAGTCTCCATCGTATTCGTTATCTATGGCAAATTGAATGGCTTTTTCAAGTTGAGTAGTATTTAACCCCATCTCATCAGGGGTGCGTGTTTCCCAGTAATTCCTGTCTGGAAAATAAGTTGATTGTGTAAATGATTGAACACTAGATAGTGTAATATATATAAATAGTAAAAGTCTAATGGTTGATTGCAAGGTCATCATGTTAGGTAATGTATTTGTTCATTGTTAATTTCAGTCTATACTGCCTTTTCATTGATAATTTGAACTATAGGTTTTTGTATTGCCAAATTATTAGGATAAGAAACTGTATTGCCATCATCTGTAATGATCCATATGAAGAATAGTGAAATCTCCTTTACCATTCCAGTAATACTGTTGTCGCCGTCAACTATCTTAACTTTAGAGCCTGTTTTCAAGGCATAATTGAAAAAGAGTATAACTGCTGCTGTAATATTGCTGAGTATAGACCAGGAAGCAAATAAGGCAATACCAGCCGCAGCAAAAAACGAAGCAAAGTAAATCGATAAGCCTTGAAAAGATACATCCCAGACTATAGCCAAGAGCGTCAGGATCAAAATCGTCCAAATGACAGTAAAAAATTTGTTGATATTATGTATTCTAATGTGGGAAAAATTTCGCTTTGTTCCTCTCTTTTTAATCATCCTCCAGGTGACAGTTCTTACAATAATGAAGATGAGGAGTAATATAGCAGAAGATGCTATCCTAAAGTAAATTAGTTCAGTCATACTGTGAGATTTTGGTGCGAAATTAACAAGATATATTTTCTTATCATTTACACATTTTACCTAAACAAAAGTAATGTCAGATACGTTTTAAGATAAATCGATGTTGAAACATTAAAATTATCAATCATGACTTACAAAGAAAAAGCACAAGACATTTACAACATGATAGGGCAGGGAAAGTTACTGGATGCATTTGATAAATATTATGGTGAGAATGTCGTAATGACAGAACCTCGCGGTACAAGAGAAGGAAAAGCTACCTGCCGTGAATACGAGATTCAGTTTTTAAACAATGTGCAGGAATTTCACAATATGGATGTGACGAGTGTAGGATCTGATGAAGACAATGGAGTAACCTTTGTTGAATCGTCTATGGATGTTACGTTTAAAGATGGAAACAGAGTCGTTATGGAGCAAATGGCTGTACAGAGATGGGAAGGAGATCATATTGTACATGAGCGTTTCTACTACAATTCCTGATTAACACATTTTGTATTTTCTGTGTTATTGCACAAGA
Source organism: uncultured Bacteroidia bacterium (assembly GCA_964652565.1). Lineage (GTDB taxonomy): Bacteria > Bacteroidota > Bacteroidia > J057 > J057 > JBCCTX01. The sequence continues at coordinate 15,421 of CAZZEC010000061.1, read as the reverse complement.
GCCCGATAAAATTTTCTGGCTCTTGTGTTTTTTTATAAAAAAACTGAAGGTTTGTTGAATGAACAACATAAATTGTTGCGAATTCTTGCCTGGATTGTATATTTGCACTTATATTATGGAAGATACACAAATAGTCTTTACAGAAGCAGAGAAAAAAGAGATCCAGAGACATGTAGAAAAATATCCGGATCGTCGTTCTGCAGTTATGCCAGCACTGTGGATAGCACAGGAAAAATTTGGGTGGCTTTCAGATGATGTCATTCGATTGGTGGGTGAGACCATAGACATACCATATGCGCATGTGTATGGCGTAGCTACCTTTTATACGATGTACTTCAAGAAAAATGTAGCTCCGAACATCATAGAGGTGTGTACATGTTTTTCTTGTGGAGAGGTTGGTGGACCGGAAATGTATCAGTTTTTAAGAGAATTTTTAGAAGTAGATGAGGCTGGAAGAAGTAAAGATGGGAAAATATGGGTAAGGCAGGCAGAGTGTTTGGGAGCATGTGATACAGCTCCTATGTGCCAAGTCAACAATCGTAGATACTTGCATAATCTTACAGAGGATAAATTGAAAAGTGCGATAGATAAAATACGTGAGGGAGAAGAGATTCCCTATGAAAAAATTCCATTATACGATCAAAGTGCTATTGAAGATTGATGATGAAAAATAAAAAGTACGAACCAGCCTATCTTCTACTGGAAGATGGGCTTTTTTTTGAAGGTAAGTCCATTGGCAAACGAGGTACTACCACCGGAGAATTGTGTTTTAATACAAGTATGACCGGTTATCAGGAAGTATTCACAGATCCATCTTACTATGGGCAGATATTAATTGAGACGCATGCACATGTGGGAAACTATGGCGTCCACACTCGTGAATACGAGAGCTCATCTGCTAAAATTTCAGGACTTATTGTAAGGAATTTCTCTAACATTTTTTCCCGGGATGTAGCGGTTGAGTCTCTGGATTCATTTCTTACTCATAATAACGTTGTAGGGATCACGGATATAGATACCCGTAAATTAGTGACTCACATTAGGGATAAAGGTGCCATGAACGGGATCATTTCTTCTGAGTTGAATGACAGGAAGAAATTGGAAAAGGAATTGAAGAAATGCCCTTCAATGGATGGATTGGAACTGTCATCAAAAGTCAGTACGGTACAGCCCTATTTTCATGGTAATCCCAATGCAAGATATAGGGTTTCAGTATTAGATTTAGGCATCAAGCATAATATCCTGAATTGTTTGTCTAAGAGAGATTGCTATTTAAAAGTCTTTCCAGCCAAAGCTACCTTTGAAGAGCTTTCGAGTTTTAATCCGCATGGATATTTTATTTCAAATGGGCCTGGTGATCCTGCAGCAATGCCATATGCTGTTAATACAGTCAAACGCATTTTGGATAAAGATCATCCATTTTTTGGTATTTGTCTAGGCCATCAGTTGTTGGCGTTAGCTTGTGGAGTTCCGACTTTCAAAATGCATCATGGACATCGTGGAGCTAATCATCCCGTCAAAAATCTACTTCTAGGTAAATCGATGATTACCAGCCAAAATCATGGATTTGGTGTTTCGAAAGAAGCCATAGATGAATCACCAGATGTAGTTGTAACACATGTCAACTTAAATGATGAATCTATTGAAGGCATTCGCATTAGAAATAAGAAAGCCTTTTCTGTACAGTTTCATCCTGAGGCTTCTCCAGGTCCTCATGATAGTTACTACTTATTCGACGAATTTATAGATTTGATCGAGATGGATCTTTCAGAAGAGAAGCTGATTACAACCTAATTTTTATATTGCACCCCAGATTCAAATAATTGTAATCCTATTATATGAAACTCCTAAAGTTTGGTGGTTCGTCTGTAGCAGATGCCATTTGTATCCAACGTGTGTCAGAAATTGTTCAAACATATCTCGATCGCAATGAGCAATTTGCAGTGGTTGTTTCAGCCATGGGTGGATTGACAGATTTGCTGATACAAATGGGAGATTTGGCAAAAGAAGGAGATAAAGAATATGTGCCCTTGATTGAGGAATTTGTTTCCAGACACCAGAAGGTAATTTCCGCACTTATCCCTGAAGATAAACAGCCAGGATTGCAAGAATCATTTTCTAAAACTGCTGAGGAACTCAATGATCTCTTACATGGTGTGTATTTAATAAAAGAGCTTACACCGAGAACCAAAGACTACATATTGAGTTTTGGAGAAAGATGTTCTTCCTTTCTTATAGCCAAGGTACTTTGGTACAAAGGTATAAACGCCACAAATTTAGACGCCAGAGATGTCATTCGAACCAATGACTCGTTCGGGCGAGCTAAAGTAGATATACCTACCTCATATCAGAATATTGTATCATATTTCGAGAAATCGGATGAGCTTCAGATCATTACTGGCTTTTTGGGTTCTACCGAAAGGGGGGAAACTACGACATTGGGTCGTGGAGGGTCAGATTACACAGCGTCTTTGTTTGGGGCTGCCTTGAATGCAGAAGCGATCGAAATATGGACTGATGTTGCAGGGGTCATGACTGCAGACCCCAATAAGGTAAACAAGGCGCTACCAGTAAGGCATCTAACCTATCAGGAAGCCTTGGAAATGTCACACTTTGGGGCAAAAGTTATTTATCCTGCTACAGTTATCCCGGCCATGGAAATGAAGATTCCCATATATATTAAATCTACATTTCAGCCTGAAGCAATTGGGACACTTATCACAGAACATCCTAGCCCTAAGGATGAGCATTTGATTAAAGGTATTTCTTCTATTGACAGGGTATCACTAGTTACCCTACAGGGTAGTGCATTAGTTGGGGCAGTTGCCAGCCACACGTATAGATTATTTCGCTGTCTTGCCAATTACAGTATAAACATCATACTTATTACACAGGGATCTTCTGAGCACAATATCTGTTTTGCAGTACAACCAGAAGAGTCAGAACTTGCCAAAAGAGCCATTGAAGAAGAGTTTGAGTTAGAGATTAAATCCAAATACATAGACCCTGTTTTCGTAGAGGAAAACTTCTCTATCATAGCTGTGATAGGTGAAAATATGAAATCTCGTCCAGGTATTTCTGCGAGATTGTTTTTAGCTCTTGGTAAGAATGGAGTAAATGTGGGAGTGACCTCACAGGGATCTTCTGAGCGAAATATTTCAGTAGCTATTCAGAAGAAGGACGAGGTCAAAGCACTGAACGCTATCCATGAAGCTTTTTTCTTGTCTGATACATATTCTGTAAATCTGTTTATTGTTGGTGTAGGGTTGATCGGGGGAACACTGATAAAGCAGATCAGGGATCATATGACATATCTGCGTAAGACCCAGCATGTTGAAATTAATGTAGTTGCTTTAGCTAACAGTAAACGTATGATTTTCAACACAGATGGGATTGATCTTGAAAATTGGAAGGACAAGTTGAATGCATCTGAGGAAAAAATGGATATAGAGAAGTTTGTGTCTCAGATGAAAGAACTGAATATGCGTAATAGTATATTTGTGGATAATACTGCTAACCCCATCATTACTCAGTATTACGAACAGATATTGGACGCTAGCATTTCTATATCTACTCCTAATAAAGTTGCTCCTTCAGGTCAGTATCAATCTTACCAGGATTTAAAGGAGCTCGCCTATGAACGGGGCGTTAAGTTTATGTATGAAACCAATGTAGGTGCAGGACTGCCCGTCATAACTACTATTTCAGATTTAGTAAATAGTGGGGATATCATCCAAAAGATTGAAGGTGTTTTGTCTGGTTCATTGTCATTTATTTTTAATTCATTTCAAGCCAGTGATAAATCATTTAGTGAGATTGTAAAAGAAGCACAAGAAAAAGGGTTTACAGAACCGGACCCCAGGGAAGATTTGTTAGGGGCAGATGTAGCCAGAAAATTAACCATATTGGCTAGGGAATCGGGACTTGCGCTAGAGCGCGAATCAATTAAGATTACACATATATTACCAGAAGCATGTATTAAGGCGGAGAGTGTTCAGATATTTTTTGACACCTTGCAAACGTATGATGATCACTTTGAGCAGTTAAAAAATTCAGCAAGTGAGGAGGATAAAGCGCTGAGATTTATAGGAACAATTGAAGGAGATCAGGCATACATCTCACTACAAGCAGTAGGGAAGGATAGTGATTTTTACCATCTATCTGGCAGTGACAATATGATTGTATTTACTACTGAAAGATACAAGGAGCGCCCGCTGGTAATAAAGGGACCTGGTGCGGGTGCCGAAGTAACTGCCGCAGGGGTCTTTGCGGAGATTATTCGTATCGGATATTACCTTTCTTGACATAATATATAATGATAAAAATAAGAATAGATATTGAATAATACATACTGCATGCATAATGATATACATGTATTTGCTCCTGCGAGCGTAGCTAATGTAGGTTGTGGATTCGATACCTTAGGCTTTGCCATCCATCGTCCTGGGGATGATATTATCGCACGATTCTGGAATGGTGAAGGACTTCGAATCAGCAAAATTATGGGAGATGATGGTAAGTTGCCCCTGGCCTGGGAAAAAAATACTGCCGGGGTGGCTGCGATGCAACTCATGGAGCATCTTGGGGTATCACGGGGTATTGAATTGGAGATATACAAAGGTATTCCAATCGGAAGTGGGTTAGGTTCCAGTGCGTGTAGTGCTGTAGCTGGAGCGCTTGCAATTAATGAATTGTTGGGAAATCCCCTAAAAAAGCATGAATTATTACCTTTTGCCCTGGCAGGTGAAGCCATTGCCAGCGGGGGAGCTATACATGCTGATAATGTGGGGCCATGTTTACTAGGGGGGATGGTGCTGGTAAGAAGCAACAAAGATCTCGATACAATAAATATCCCAGTACCTGAGAACCTTTATGCGGCAGTTGTATTACCGGAACTGGAAATATTGACTGCAGAAGCGAGAAGTATACTTCGAACGGAAATCCCTATGAGTGAAGCCATTACGCAATGGGGGAATGTAGGGGGATTGGTTGCCGGATTTATGCAAAAAGATTTTAATCTCATAGGGAGGTCGCTAGAAGATGTAATTGTAGAACCCTACCGTGCAAAGTTAATTCCTCATTTTTATGAGGTCAAGTCAGCAGCTAAGCAGGCTGGTGCATTGGGATGTAGTATTTCTGGTGCTGGACCTGCCGTATTTGCCATTTGCGAAGGAGATCAGACTGCATTTAAAGTGGCGATTGCCATGCAAAAAACATTCATTGATTCGGGTGTGGAATGCGAACGATATGTATCTACTATTAATACGTTAGGGGCAATGCGGATTAAGTAGTTGGGGAGAAAGTGTTGGATTGATATATTGTTAAATTGATGTATTGATGTATTGATGGATAAGTGAATGGGTGTTTGGTGGGCAAAAAGCCATTGTCCAAAAGATGTCAGGAGGATTAACTATTACCAATCTATACAATCGTTTTCTTTGTGGTCCATCGTCTTTCGTCTGTGTTTTAACAGTCCTCTATCCCCGTCATTTTCTCAGTCTTCTGTTGTCAATTCCTTGATTTTTAATAAGGTAATAAAATATAACACTGTAATAATGCTGGAAAAAGATAGTTTATCTTTGTTAGCAGATGCATTGAACAAATTAGAAGAGGGGTTCAAAGCGCTGCCTTCATTTGTTGTGGATACGGATCTTGAGAAAATGGCAGGAATACTGGAAGAAGTTGCAGAAAGAATGAAAGAAAATTATCCGTATTTCCATCCATACTACGCGGGTCAAATGTTGAAGCCTCCTCATCCTATTGCCAGGCTGTCCTATATGTTGGCTATGTGGATCAATCCCAATAATCATGCATTAGACGGAGGTATCGCAAGCTCAAAAATGGAAAAAGAGGTGGTGAAAGATCTTGCATCTATGTTTGGTTGGGAAACACACCTAGGCCATCTCACAGGGGGAGGAACTATGGCAAATATGGAAGCGCTTTGGGTTGCTGGCCAAATACATCCTGGAAAAAGTATTGTTGCTTCGGAGCTCTCTCATTATACACATCAAAGAATATCTGAGGTACTGCAATTACCTTTTCAGGTAGTTCCATGCAATAAGCAAGGGACCATGGACCTGAAAGAATTGCAAAATGTATTAGAAAGCCACGAAGTGGGTACAGTTGTAGCTACGTTGGGTTCTACCGGAATAGGCAAGGTCGACCCACTGGGGGGTATACTAGAACTGCAAAAAAAGTATGGGTTTAGAATACATCTAGATGCTGCCTATGGGGGGTATTTTGTACTAGCACAGGAAACTTCAGATCAGGTAGGAGTCATGTATGAAAAAATTGATAGGGCTGACTCTATCGTAATTGATCCTCATAAACATGGATTACAACCGTATGGATGCGGATGTATACTATTTAAAGATCCCAGTGTAGGGAAATATTATCAGCATGACTCTCCCTACACCTATTACTCCTCAGAAGAGATGCATTTAGGAGAAATTAGTTTAGAATGTTCGAGGGCGGGAGCATCTGCCGTAGGACTTTGGGCAACGCATCAATACATGCCTCCGGTCAAAGGAGGTGATTTTGCAAAAGATCTAGATAAATGTATTCAAGCTGCGAAAGAATTATATATCTACATGGATGCCCATCCTTTATTTCTCCCCCTATACCAACCTGAGCTAGATATCATCGTTTGGGGATTGAGAGCTGATACCTTATCTCAAATTACTCAAAAATCTCAATCTTTCTTTGATCTTGCTGCTCGACGAGGACTGCATCTCGCGTTGTTCAATTACCCAGCCAGATTATTGCCTTCTACCTGGGATGCCATTGAACACGATACTCCGCATGTAACTTGTTTGAGATCAGTACTTATGAAACCAGCGCATTTGGATTGGATCAAAGAGATATGGAGGAAGATGGAGGAAATTGTGGAAGTGATTTATTGAAATATTGTGATATTGTTAAATGGCTGACTTATCTGATTGAAAGACTTTCATATAGGTTTAGAGAGTATTGTGATATTGTTAAATGGCTAGATTGTCAGATGGAACTGCTATCTCATTGTTTCGATTGTCTATGGACCACTGTTTACTGGAAAAATTGCTAACAAATGAGGAAATCCTGGCTATGCATCAAACAATTGATTAACGATCTTTGTGTAGAATTAAAGAAATAATTAAAACATACGTACATGAATTGGAATGATGTAATAAAATATGCTAACCATGGGAATCCTGTTCCAGATAGAAGGGTAGACAAAACGGATGAAGAATGGCGTGCGTTGCTTACTCCTGAGCAGTATCGTATCACTAGGCAAAAAGGTACAGAGCCAGCATTTTCAGGAGAACTCTGTCATATTTATGATTCAGGGTCGTATAGCTGTATTTGTTGTAATACGCCTCTATTTGACTCAAGTCTCAAGTTTGACTCTAAATCTGGATGGCCTAGTTTTACCGAGCCTGTCAAGGATAATGTCATTAAATATGAAAAAGACACTTCATACGGTATGGTTCGCGTGGAAGTAATGTGTAATGTATGCGATGCGCATTTAGGGCATGTATTTCCCGATGGCCCTGAGCCTAGCGGACTACGGTTTTGTATTAATTCTGAGTCTATTCAATTAATAAAAGAAAGTGAGGTACAAAATGGCAGATCTTAATAATATACAATTAGCAACATTTGGTGGAGGATGTTTTTGGTGTGTGGAAGCCATATTCCAAAATCTTCGAGGCGTGGAGAAAGTGGTTTCTGGATATAGTGGAGGAAAAGTCCCTAATCCTACGTATCGCGCAGTATGTTCTGGATCAACTGGACATGCAGAAGTGGTACAAATTTCTTACGATCCCGAAATAATTGGGTTTGATGACTTAGTAAGAATATTTTTAACCACCCATGATCCTACAACACTAAATCGTCAGGGAGCAGATGTCGGAACACAGTATCGATCAGTTATATTATATCACGATTTGGAGCAAAAAGATATTGCCGAGAAAGTAATTGCAGAAATGTCGCCTAATTTTGATGATCCTATAGTTACAGAAATAGCGGAGTTTGACAAATTTTATGAAGCTGAAGCGTATCATCAAAATTACTACAACGATAACAGTCGTCAACCCTATTGTAATGTAGTGATTACTCCTAAGCTCCTCAAGTTTCGCAAAATGTATGCTGACAAGTTAAAAGTAGCATAAAGAGACTTTTCATCAATAAGTGTAGGTTTATACCTGCACTTATTGGTTTCTTTTCACTCATCAGGCTATATATTCAATAGCACGCTTTGGTAATGTGTTGTAAGACTTGGAGTTCCATTATTGTCGTTGATATTCACCGTAGAACCACATACGGGGTGTCAATGCAGGGTCATCATCACCATAGTATCCCCAGCCAATTATATAGTACGTATCACCTGCTACCTGCTCATAAAAATATTCGATTTTTGTTGGTTCTTTTAGGCTTCGTTCCCAGACAATAATGCTATCCGGTAGAGATGTACCATTATGAATCACTTGCTCATCAGGTTTATTCACTACACAGAGCATTTTTCCTCCTTCAACTGTATTATACCCATTGCTCGTTACCGTTTGTAATTGGCCATTTTGTTCATAGGTATCCTTTATTTCTACAGTTTGGTAAAAAGGACTGGTGGACCTGTAAGTTTGTTCTACCTGAATGGTTTGGTCCAATATTAGCGAAAGCGCGTCGAGTTCAGATTTAGATGTGATTCTAGGTTGAGGTTGCCCCTTTCTTTGGCCCAAAGAATCAAGATATATAGAGAATGTACCTTTCCAGTTACCATCCCAGGGTTTAAATACATTGGCAAATAAGGAGTCGGCCTTTGTAGGTGTATATGACCTGGCGGTCGTTTGATTTTTGGGAGTGCTACAAGCCAGCATGCACCCCAGGATATATGAGACTATGACGATTTTTTTCATATGTGATGTTAACTACTCGGGATCACTCATGCAAATATATAATCGTAATATTATATAACACTGTAAAATTGGGTATTTTCCCAAACCCAACCCCAAGCCTACCCATATAGCAATTCAACCCTATCACAATTCAACAATTCAACCATATCGCAATTCACAATTCAACAATTTAACCCTGTCACGATTCAACAATTTTCACTTTTTGAGTATATATTGGCAGTCAAATTTGCAATCGATACATGAATTTATACAGTACAAATAACCATCAAACCACTTATACCTTAAAAGAGGCAGTACTAAGAGGATTACCCCCTGACAATGGATTATTCATGCCTACTCATATCCCAGCGTTGCCCACTACCTTCTGGGAGGCCTTTGATCAATTATCCTTTCAGGACTTATCGTTTGAGGTTTCCGCTCAATTGTTAGGGGATAGTATCCCTGATCAGGATCTAAGAAGGATCATTGATCAATCTATTACCTTTGATGCCCCTTTGCGAAAAATTGAGGATAAGGGATATATATTAGAATTATTTCATGGGCCTACGCTTGCATTCAAAGACTTTGGAGCCAGATTTATGGCTCAACTCATGTCCTATCTGATCAAAGATGAACAACAAGGTCTACATATACTGGTAGCTACATCAGGGGATACGGGGGGAGCTGTTGCGAATGGATTTTATCAAACGGAGGGAATACACGTTACAATCCTTTATCCCAGTGGTAAGGTTAGTTATCTACAGGAGAAGCAGTTAACTACATTAGGAGAGAATATTACTGCGTTGGAGATTGACGGTACCTTTGATGATTGCCAGGCAATGGTCAAGCAAGCTTTTCTGGATACTCATCTCAATCAGTATTTGAGATTGACTTCTGCCAACTCGATCAACATTGCTAGACTGATTCCACAATCATTCTATTATTTCAGGGCTTTTCAACAACTTCCCATTGAAGAAAGACATGCAGTCTTCGTTATCCCCAGTGGAAACTTTGGTAATCTGACTGCTGGAATGCTCGCTTCGAGGATGGGGTTAGCGATTTCAAAATATATTGCAGCTACTAATGTCAATGATATAGTCCCTTCATATCTAATTACGGGAAAATTTCAACCACGACCCTCAGTTCGAACCATTTCAAATGCGATGGATGTGGGAAATCCCAGCAATTTTGCTAGAATGATGGATTTATATGCCCATGATCATGAAGCTATCATTCAGGACGTTCAAGGGTATGCATACGATGATACTGAGACCAGGGCGGCTATAAGAACAGTGTATACCAAGGATCAATATATCATCGATCCTCATGGAGCAGTTGGCTATCTAGCCTGGAAGGCATATTGCGAGGAAAAGGGAGTGGTACCCGGAGTTATTCTTGGTACTGCACATCCAGCAAAGTTTATAGATGTAGTAGAAGAAGAAATTAACGGCACAGTGGAATTACCGCCTCAACTATCAATGATCAAAGACAAACCCAAGAAGGCTATGCGGATGGAAGCTTCATTTGAGAAACTTAAATCCTATTTGATGGAATCCACTTTCCAATATGGGTAGATCAATCATTACTTCTCCTCCTGGTGTTCCTCCTCCTGTTTCTTCATAAACTCAGTGACGGTAATGGTTTCTTTTTCTATAGAAACTTGCTCTTTCAAAAAGTCATAGACTTTTGCCTCAATCAATCTACTTGATTGAGAATTTACTATTTCAGGGTTCTGCAAAGCGCCTTCTATCAACGCATCTTCCTGGTCAGCGGGAATATTGGGATTGTACTGTTTGTATAGATTGAGTATGGCATCTTTTAACTCATCCGGAGATACATCTACTTCTGGGTTTTCATTTCTTATTTTGTCGACAATAAGGGTCCATCTCATGGATCTTGCATAACCCTCATAAGAATGCTCAAGCTGTTCTTCGGACATCTCCTGCTTTTGTTCTGCCTGATGTAGCTTTTTGAGAAAAGAGTCAGGTAGATTGAAGGTATGGATCTCAAATAACTTTTCTCTGATCTTATTATTAACATCAGCGGATAATTCTCTGTCCCATTCTTCCTTTAGAAGTGTGGCAAACTGTTCTTTAAATTGTTCTTCTGTAAGCGAAGTTTCTTCCTCTCCTTCTTCAATTTTTTGCATATGTGGAGGAATAACTTTATTGAAGAATTCTTCATTGAGTTCAGCTTTGGTTACTCTATTGATTCGCTTCACTGTGAAGGATAACTTCTTGTCTTTGATTTCAAGCCATTCGGGGAGTTCCATAAAAAGTAACTCGGCAATTTTTTCATCTGTATCACTGAGTACTTCGGGAGACCATTCCGTAGTGTATTCTAGTTCTTTTCCGATGAAGGGTTCAAATGCTGTAGGCTGATTTATTCGCGTGGGGTTGAGTACGATCATTTTCTCAAAGCCCTCTTCTATTTCAGCACCATTTTCATCTGTTTCGAATAGTTTTCCATAAATAATATCCCCTTCTTCCACGATTTCGGGATTTTTTACCTCTCCATGTCGATCGCGTTGACTATCAATTTCAGAAGTTATATATTCATCATCGATTTCAATATCGAACTGAGTAAAAGTACCTAATTCATCTAAATTAAGTTCGAAGGTGGGAGCTAGTCCAACCTCGTAGGTGAATTCCATATCTTTATTTAATCCCAAATCAAAATAATCCTCATCTAGTTGACTCTTAGGGATGGGGTTTCCTAAAATATCCAACTTCTGAGTATCGATGTAGTCGAATAATTCTTGTTGAAGGATTTTGTTCAATTCTTCAATCATGACAGACTTTCCGATCATCTTTTTCACCATATTCAACGGTACCTTACCTGGTCTAAACCCAGGTAGGCTAGCTTTTTTCGCTTGTTCCCTCAGAGTTTTAAGTACAGGTTCTTTATAATCTTCAGGTGTAAGTTGGATCGTGATTTCAGCGATCAATTCTTCGGTAGACTGTTGTTTGATATCCAATTGAAAGAGTATTAGTGTTTATGTAAAAAAATCGCCAATGATGTACTCACTGGCGAATTTGTGTTTTTGCCTATCTGGCTGTATTATGTGCGGATGGAGGGACTCGAACCCCCACGCCTTGCGGCACTAGATCCTAAATCTAGCGCGTCTACCAATTTCGCCACATCCGCTTGGTTAAAGAGCTTATGCTTGCATATATGGACGGCAAAAATAATAATTAATCATAAAATAAGAAATCTTTATTTGAAACACTTGTGATTTAATGTTACACTTATTTAAATAATTTTCGTTACATATACATAATAGGGAATAAGAGACAGCAGATGGAGGTATTATCATCCATAAATTACGAAACAGAGATTGAAAAGGCCTATCAGCAATTATTAGCTGGCTTGCCTTCAATTTCACACAAGCAATTTGAAGCCATTGAAAAAGCATTCAAATTTGCCAAGTCTTCTCATGAAGGAACCAAGCGGAAAACGGGAGAGCCTTACATCCTTCATCCACTGGCTGTGGCGCATATTGTGATATATGAAATTGGTTTAGAGGATCCGGTCTCTGTTATTTGTGCGCTCTTGCATGATGTAGTTGAGGACACGCACTATGAATTAAATGATATAGAACGGGAATTCGGTAGTAAAGTACGAGAAATCATTGATGGGCTGACAAAGATTTCCGGTTCTATGGATATGGCAGATACCTTTGAACGGACGCATTCTTCGCAAGCAGAAAACTTTCGCAAGATCTTACTAACCATATCGGATGACATTCGTGTTGTGTTGATCAAACTGGCTGATCGACTCCATAATATGCGAACCATGGGTGGAATGCGACAGGAAAAAATGCTAAAAAAGGTATCCGAGACCTTATACATTTACGCACCACTTGCTCACCGACTAGGACTTTATGAGATCAAGACAGAAATGGAAGATCTCTCTCTTAAATATAGTCAGCCGCTGGTATATGAGGAAATTCGCCAAAAGATCAAGGCATCAAAAGCTGAAGCGCAGCGCTATATCGATCAATTTATTGAAGGTATTCGATTTCAGTTGGTACCCACAGGATTGAACTTCACAGTGAAGAGTCGATTTAAATCTGTTTTTTCTGTGTATTCTAAAATGCAGCGGAAGAAGTTACCATTCGAAGAAATATATGATCTATATGCCATTAGAATTATTTTAGATTCGAGGGAGGGAAAGGAAAAAGCGGATTGCTGGTATGTATATGCACTATTATCCAGCCTATTTCAACCTAACCCTAAGCGTATTAGAGACTGGATCACTGTTCCCAAAGCCAATGGATATGAATCGCTTCACACTACGTTAATGGGACCTGAGGGCAAATGGGTGGAGGTACAGATACGAACTACCCGTATGGACTATATTGCGGAGAAAGGTATTGCAGCGCACTGGAAATATAAAGAGAACGGAGAATTTAACGAAGATGTCTATAATGAATGGATCGCGCAGATACGAGAGATATTGGAAAATCCGAGCTTAGGAGCATTAGAGGCACTTAGGGAATTTAAGGAAAATCTTCAACCTGATGATGTATTTGTATTTACTCCAAAGGGAGAGATGATTCGCTTGCCCAATCACGCAACAGCCTTGGATTTTGCATACAAAATCCACTCACGAATTGGTGATATGGCGATTGGAGCCAAAGTTAATAACCATGTGGTGACATTGGATTATATCGTTAAGCCAGGAGATCAGGTAGAGGTTTTGACTTCTCGTAAGCAGGTTCCTCAGAAAGATTGGTTGCGGTTTGTGAAAACGGCCCGCGCCAAGGATGCGATTAAAAATAGCCTTAGAAAGCAAAGGAAAGAATATATTGAGCAAGGGAGAAGAATTTTTAAGTGGAGGGCCAGACGCTATGCGATAGATGAAGAACATCCCTATATGAAAGAATTATTGGCATTTTTCATGGTTCCTTCCACAGAGGAGTTCTTTTATAGGTTGGGGAAGAGGCAAATCAATATTGCAAGGATAGCAGATTTTATCAAACTCAAAGAGGCCGGAGAAGAGATCGCGAGTGAGTACATAGAAGAGTGGGAGCGCAAGCATAAGCGATTGGAAAGACAACTCAAGGAAGAAGGGATAGATCCCAGTTTGCTAGTGATGAGCTCCGATCAGAACATTGATCACTATCTATTGGGGGATTGTTGTAATCCCGTATACGGAGATGATATTTTGGGATATGATAACCATGGAGAAATAGTTATACACCGCACTTCCTGTCAGGTTGCCATTGGACTCATGTCTCAATATGGGGAGCGTATCATACGCGTGAGGTGGAGTGATGACCCTCATCAAAACGTATCATTTTTAGCTTCAGTTAAAGTGGTGGGCGTTGACAAGCAAGGAATGTTACATGATTTGGTTCGAATCATTACCATGCAAATGAAGATGAATATCAGCAAGGTGATTATCGAGACCCAGGATGGATTATTTGAGGGGTTGTTTCATCTCTATGTGCATAATACCCAGGAGTTAGAAGAGGTGATGAATCGCGTCAAACAGATACCCCATGTATATACGGTCAGTCGATCTACCAGCAAGGCAAGACCCTTTGCCTTTGATGAGGAAGGGTAGGGAAGTTAGACGATGGACGACAGACGACAGACGACGGATAATTGTTAGACTACAGACCACGTACGATGGACCACAGACGACGGACAATTGTTAGACTACAGATCACGGACGATGGACGACAGACGAAAGACCACAGCAAAAAGACAACCGTAGGGGTTGGCGGAACTCAATCTATGGGCCCGGAATAATACATCCTCCTGATAATGGCTGTCGCCCAAGAAATACAGTTTCAGCAATCCATCACCACCAATTTTAACAATACAACAATGCATCAATACAACAATATCACAATGTAACAATTACTCAAACTCACAATGATTTGTGAAATAACATGACTTGCCGTACATTTGCATGCACGTTCAGTAATTGGACGTAAAAATTCCCTTTCCATGCCCGAGTGGTGGAATTGGTAGACACGCAAGACTTAAAATCTTGTGGCCAGTATTGGCCGTGCCGGTTCGAGTCCGGCCTCGGGTACTTTTCCTTCCGTAGCACTGTTAGCTCCCACTTTTTTGCTTTTTGTGGCAGAATATATTAAGAAAATGGACCTCATATAAACAAACTCGGGTTACGCTATCTCTGACTTCATGTACAATAGCTCTTCTTCACTATTCTCTGTGAAGAACACTTGTTATTGCAGCTTATGATGCTGCAAAAAACCGAAAAACATTATAAAATCGGTCGTATGGTAGGCGGCTGGAAGAGGGCTATAACATAGGCAAAAAAATTCGTGACCGCCGAAGGCGGTCAAAAGGGAAAAAGGGTAAAAGAGTCAAAGGGTTATGTTAAGCGCCGGACAACCCGAAAACCCACAAGATCAGCCTGACTGAACGGACCGTCCCTGCTGCGATACGAAACACGACAATAGAGTGATGTAACATACCAGGACCCGCCACGAACCACTTGATACGTCTGATGGGTCCCTGGTCCGCGCGGATTTTCTTCGGGGCTGGAGGTATAATACTTTTCGTCATAGCCGTCTT
>CAZZEC010000060.1:3263-32241 GCA_964652565.1 uncultured Bacteroidia bacterium | reverse complement strand
GTTTTTTTTGCCATAATCTACACGAGTTCGTCTGTATTTCTATCGAGGTAACGATTTACTGCCCAATAACTACCAATGATTCCCAAAGCGGTGCCAAATAAAACAATTCCGACTAATAATCCAATAAACTCTTTTTGGATCGAGATATTATTTAATAGGCCAAGATCTTTCATCCAGCGATTAAATACATGTAATGAACCCATCAACAACAAACCAGCAATTACACTTGCAGACAATCCATGAATTAATCCATTTAGTATAAATGGTTTGCGGATAAAAGTATGCGTTGCACCAATGAGCTGCATCGTTCGAATGGTCATGCGCTGAGCATAAATTGACAATCTTATAGTGCCTATTATCAGATAGAATGCAATGATGAGCAATACAATGCCTAGAATAGAAAAAATAATAGTTAGGATATCTATATTACGAGTTGCAGAATTGATCATTTCTAGGGGATAGACTACTTCAGATACAATTGAAGACATACTGAGGTCTTCTTTGATCATATCCAGGCTATCGGAGTTCATGTACTGCTGATCGATTTGTACATTGATAGATGGCATCAAAGGGTTAACTCCTCCCAAGAGTTCTAACACGTCCTCCCCTGTCTTTTGCAAGAGTTGTTCGCCCGCTTCTTCTTTGGACACAAATTTAGTGCGTAACACGTAGGGTTTTCGCATTAAAGAATCCATAAAAGTTTCTTGTTCAAAGGGTTCTGCATGTTCAATCAGAAAAACTTTGAGCAGAATGGACTCTTTTGCATTACGTGTAAACGTACGTCCAAAGAGGATCAAAACAGAAAAAACCCCTAAAAAAAACAGTACAAATGAAATGCTAATGAGCGAAGTAATAAAGTTACTTCGTGATTTGCGCTTCAAATATGTTAGTTTACCGTACATGTAACAAAAATACTGAATGCAGTTGAGCAAATAAAAATCGTCTGCCCAAAAATATCAAGACAGACGAATATTTAGTTCAATATCTGATGAGAAATTATCTATTCCTATTGTTTGTTACATAAAAGCACGAAAAGTTACCGCAAATGGTCTTTTTTTACAGATCATTTGGTTCATGAATCCTTAGGCTTTAGCCTGATGAATGACGCGTTGTGGAAAAGGGATCTCAATACCTGCATCATCCAATGCAATTTTTGTCCCTTCAGTTATGCCAAAGTACACTGCCCAGTAATCTTCAGGCTTTGTATAAGGTCTTACAGCCAGATTTACAGAACTATCTCCTAATTCCAATACATTGACAGAAGGTGTGGGTTCATCAAGGACTTTAGGATGATCTTCCATTACCCTCATGATTACTTCTCTGGCCTTTTTAATGTTCGTATCATAACTCACCCCAATCACCAAGTCCACTCTTAACATCCCTTCTGCAGTATAATTCACAATATCCCCATTGGCTAATGGACCATTGGGAATAATTACTAGTTTATTATCCAGCGAAATGAGCTTTGTGACGAATATGTTAATACTATCAACGTGGCCTAAGTGCCCTTG
The DNA here is from genome assembly GCA_964652565.1 of uncultured Bacteroidia bacterium. Taxonomy (GTDB): domain Bacteria; phylum Bacteroidota; class Bacteroidia; order J057; family J057; genus JBCCTX01. Next base: position 30,730 of record CAZZEC010000060.1, on the reverse strand, counting down.
AGCTTCAATCAAATCGTGAACTTTAAAAGGTTTTAACAACAATAGTAATACGCCTCCGGCAAAATTTGACAGACTACCCTGCAACGCTAGGCCTATAGCAAGCCCTGCTGCACCTAATATTGCTACTAAAGAAGTAGTTTGAACGCCAAAAATTTGTAATACAGTGATGAAAAGTACCACTTTTAAGATGACATTGATGAAGTCAGAGATAAATCGTCTTAAGGTTACATCTATCTCAGACTTACTCAGTCCTTTTTTTACCATTCGGGTAATCCAGCCTATTAGCCAAAATCCTGCAATAAGAATGAGGGCTGCCTTTAATAGCGGAAGGCCGTATGCGATGACCAACTGCTGGATGTTTTCAAAAGATAGATTTTCTAATTCCATAGTGTTGTGTTAATACGTGATTGTGGTCGAGAGAATAGCGTTATATAACAGATGCAAATATTAAAAAAATTTAATATACATAAATTCTCTAATTTCGATGGGTTTACCCCTTTTAAGTCACAGTTTTTATGGATTTTTGGAGGGAGTTCCATTAGGTAACATCAAAGCATTAATCTGCCAAGTGATACATTCAGTCGATCAATGGGGATATTTATTACTATCTGAATACACTTAGATCCGTATACAGAAAAAGTATTTTTATTTCAACCTTTTGAAAGCTCAGGACTCTTTTAACATAGTTGTCTAATCGTAATAGCACTATTTAGAAATCAATATGTTACAGTTCTCCAATATTCACAAATCCTATCATATAGGAAAGAATACTTTACATGTATTAAAAGGAATTGATTTGACCATTCATGAAGGGGAATTTGTTTCAATTATGGGTTCATCTGGTTCAGGTAAGTCTACACTGCTCAATATTATGGGCATTCTGGATAGCTATGATAGTGGAGAATATTATTTAAATGATACACTAATAAGAAATCTTAATGAGACCCAGGCAGCCGTGTATCGCAATAGATATTTGGGGTTTGTTTTTCAATCATTTAACCTCATATCCTTTAAAAACGCCTTAGAAAATGTATCTCTCCCGCTCTATTATCAAAAAGTGTCCAGGAAACGTAGAAATAATATGGCACTTGAATACCTGGAACAAGTTGGGCTATATGATTGGGCAGCGCATATGCCCAATGAGCTTTCTGGTGGGCAAAAACAGCGCGTAGCAATTGCCAGAGCATTAATTACTGATCCTAAAGTTATTTTGGCCGATGAACCTACAGGAGCGTTAGATTCCAAGACTTCATATGATGTAATGGAAGTGTTGAAAAAAATCAATCAAAGAGGAAAAACCGTCATTATTGTAACCCATGAACAGGATATTTCTGAAATGACACATAGAATTATCCGATTGAAAGATGGAATTATTGAAAGTGATGAATCTTAACAAAGTTGTCAATCATGAATGAATATGAATTACAATCCAGGGTGAGAAAGTTGATCCTCCATGCTGTAAATGTGTGTAATAGTCTTCCCGAGACTACTACCAACCAGGTATTTTCACGTAAGCTTCTGAAAGCCTTGAGCAAAATGGGCGTTCAGCTTCAGCTAGCTGGGAAAGTATATGGATATGCTAAGTATGTGGAAAAACTTAAAATCGTAGAGGAAAAAGCACGTGTGTGCCAATATCTGTTAGGGTTAATGAAGCAAATGGATGAAAATTATTCCCTGCCTCTTTCAGAGCTTGAAACTGAAGTCGATATCCTACAGAATCATTTTGCCAGAAACATACAGTCCGCTCGTAACAACCGCATCGGAGCCTAAATGGAGACATTGCTCGTAGTTAAGGGTGGAACCTTTCTACCCCTAGCTATGAGCCAGATATTGATGTAATTTCTACTTATTTCCAACCTGTTCAGATTCTTCAAGTCTCTTCAATACAGCAATACAGCAATACAGCAATACAGCAATACAGCAATACAGCAATACAGCAATATGTTCGACATAGATAAATGGCAGGAAATATTTCTGACCATCATCAAAAATCCTTTGAGGACTTTTCTTACAGCATTTAGTGTTGCCTGGGGGATATTTATGTTAGTGATTTTACTGGGTTTCGGCACGGGCTTGGAAAACTGGATCACATACCAGTTTCGCGATGGTGCGATCAATGCGCTTTATATCAACCCAGGACAAACCAGTCAGCCCTTTAAAGGCTTACAACCTGGGAGGAATATCCGTTTTACAAATGAAGATTACGATATGGTGAAGCATCGGATAGAAGGAGTAGAATACATCACTGGTAGGTTTTATCCCGGCGGTACCATGAACATAGTCTATAAGAAAGAATATGGCTCATTTAACATTAGATGCGTACATCCCGATCACCAGTTCCTGGAAAATACTATTATCCTCAAAGGAAGATATATTAATGAACATGATATGCAAGAATATCGCAAAGTAGCTGTACTCGGTGAACTTGTGGTTGAGGCATTATTTGGCGAGGAAGACCCTATAGGAAAATATATTAAAGTAAATAGTTTTGCCTTTAAAGTAGTAGGTGTTTTTAAAGACGAGGGAGAAGAAGGTGAAACAGAGATTATTTATTTGCCTATTAGTACAGCTCAGCGCGTGTTCAATGGGGCTAATATCATCAACAGAATGATGTTAACTGTGGGGGATGCATCGCTGGAAGAAAGTAAACAGATCGAACGAAGCATTTTGGAACTCATGGCTTCTAAACACACATTTTCCCAAACAGACGAAAAAGCCATTCGCATTTTCAGTACACTGGAAAATTACGAGAGGAATATGAGTATCATACGTGGGATGAGATTATTTATCTGGGTCATTGGTGTGGGGACTTTACTGGCCGGTGTGGTGGGAGTGAGTAATATCATGATGATTATCGTAAAAGAGCGTACGAAAGAATTTGGTATTAGAAAAGCGATTGGTGCAACACCTTGGTCAATTATTAGTCTTATACTTCAGGAGGCAATTTTCATTACGGGGGTAGCAGGTAGCTTAGGGCTATTTGCAGGGGTAGGCCTACTCGAATTATTGTCCCATGTACTTCCAGAAGATATGGAGTTTCTGCGAAATCCAAGTGTTAATATTTCTATAGCGATACAAGCTATGATTTTACTGGTGATTGCTGGAGCTTTAGCAGGACTGATCCCTGCTCTGAGGGGGGCTAGTATTCGACCGATTGAAGCACTGAGACAAGAATGATAAAAGATGAGTATAATTTATTTGGTGAAATAATTTATGTAAGTAACAAATTATGTGGCTAATCGATTGGGATAAATGGCTGGAAATCTATTACTCACTTGCCAAAAATCCATTGAGAACATTTCTGACAGCGCTGGGAGTATTTTGGGGGATATTTATGCTGGTCATCATGATTGGGTCGGGACAAGGGCTTCAGAATGGGATCATCAGAAACTTCGCTGGAGTAGCTCCTAACAGTCTTTTTTTGTGGAGTCAAGCAACGAGTAAACCTTATATGGGATTACCCGCAGGGAGAGGATTTGAAATGGATCTAGACGATTATCAGGCACTTCAGCAAAATATACCCGAGGCAAAAGTGATCACTCCACGTAATCAGCTAGGTGGATTTCAAGGAAATAATCAAGTAACCCATAATGATAAATTTGGCACGTTTAATGTCATGGGTGATTTTCCCGAAATACAGATTATTCAGCCTATGAAGCTCCTCGAAGGGCGTTTTCTTAATCCTTTGGATATGGAGGAAAGAAGAAAGGTAGCCGTAATAGGTTTGAGAGTCCAGCAATTATTATTTGTCGAAGGAGAAGATCCCATAGGAAAGTATCTACGAATCAATGGTATCTACTTTAAAGTAGTGGGGATTTTTAGCTCCTTGCAGACAGGTGAAAGAGGTCTTCAGGAGACGGAAAGAATTTATATCCCATTTACTTCTTTCCAACAGGCATTTAACTATGGAAATGCAGTAGGTTGGTTTACCATGAACGCCAAAGAGGGTTTCAAGTCTTCCATGGTAAAAGATAAGGCAATTAGTATCTTGAAAAAGCGCCATAAAGTACATCCCGAAGATACCCGGGCTTTTGGATATTTCAATTTGGAAGAAGAATTCGATAAAATTCAAAACCTCTTTAAAGGAATTAATGCTATCATCTGGATAGTAGGAACCATGACCTTACTCGCAGGGGTTATTGGTATAAGTAATATTATGATGGTAATTGTGAAGGAAAGAACAAAAGAAATTGGGATCAGACGAGCAATAGGAGCAACACCTTTTAATATCGTATCGCAAATTATCACTGAATCAGTCGTATTAACCGGATTAGCAGGATATGTAGGAATGCTCTGTGGAATGTTGCTACTGGAAGGGGTAAGCTTGGCCATAAAAAGCAATGAGAATGTAGCCATACAAGACCCGGGGATCAATGTGAGTACAGCATTATGGGCTCTTTGCATTATCATCTTGTCTGGAATTCTGGCTGGACTGATCCCCGCTCGTAAAGCCGTAAAAGTAAAACCTGTAGATGCTTTACGGGCAGATTAGTTTTCAATATCGAACAATCGTGAAACATTAATACTTTATCCATGAGAAATATTGTTATTATACTAACACTCGTATTAGTAGTAGGAGGATGTGGGGGAGGGTTGTACTTCTTATATAGCAAAAATCAAAAGAAGGATCGTCTCTATGAGACAGAAACCCCTTTCGTAACAAATATTATTAAAAAAGCAGTTGCAACTGGCTCAGTAGTACCAAGAAAAGAAATCGAGATTAAACCACAAGTATCTGGATTAATTGAAAAATTGTATGTAGAAGCTGGAGATCAAGTAACAAAAGGAGATCTCATCGCTAATATTCAGATTATCCCAGATATGGCCAATCTCAATAACGCTGAAAACCGAGTGAATCGGGCTGAAATATCACTTAATTACGCTCAGGTGGATTTTGATCGTAATAAACCACTATTTGATGAGGGAGTCATATCTAAAGCCAATTTTCAGCAATTTCAGTTATCTCTAAAGAATGCTCAGGAGGAGTTGCAGGCTGCCAAAGACAACCTGGAGATTATTCGAAAAGGGTCAACACAAAAATATGCTAACTCGGGTAATACGAATGTGAGAGCTACCGCCTCCGGCATGGTCCTCGATGTCCCTGTCGAAGAAGGGAACTCTGTAATTGAAGCCAATACGTTCAACGAAGGGACGACCATTGCGAGTGTGGCTAATATGGATGATATGATATTCGAAGGGAAAGTCGATGAGTCTGAGGTAGGTAAGTTGGACCTTGGAATGAATTTATTATTATCGATAGGTGCCATAGAAGACGAAACCTTCGATGCAATCTTGGAATATATCGCTCCCAAAGGGATAGAAGAAAATGGAGCCATTCAATTTGAAATTCGCGCTAAAGTAAATTTGCGTAGTAATCAGTTTATCCGTGCGGGATATAGCGCAAATGCAGATATCGTTTTAGCAAGCGCAGATAGCGTAATGGCAATCCCAGAGAGCTTACTGGTGTTTGAAGGAGACTCAACTTACGTCGAAGTTGAAAAAGGAGAACAAAACTTTCAGGAAGTATATATCAAAACCGGAATATCCGATGGTATAAACATTGAGGTTACACAAGGGTTAACTATGTCTGATAAAATTAAGAATCCCAATAAGTTCATTGAAGAGTAAGAAAAAAGGGCGAACGCACCAAATTTCACGAATAATTCATTATCAATTGATTACAGTCAATGTATGTATCAATTAGATAGATGTAAGCTTATCATTAGTAGCTATTAATGATTTTAGTGCGTTTGCCCTGAGTAAGAAGAATAAGCGTTATATTTTTTCACTTTTTTTATTTAATTTCCAAGGAGTATTTTTATTCTAGTAGTTATCCCTACATGCTAAATAAATCTTTTGAATAGATTATTTAAAGGCATATTGAAGGGATGCGGGAATCAAAATGATGAAATTTGCACGCCTTTTGCTACTCTATGTGTGCTAATCAATGTATTAATTGGTGAAATCCATATGATACGTGTTGTAAGAAAACGATGCTTTTTGGGGATTTTGATGGTGTTGCAACTCACGATAGGAGTTGGACAGCAAAGTCGTATCGATAGCCTTGAGCAAGCGCTTAAACTTGCAGAATCAAAAGATCTACGCCTTCATTACCTCCAAAAATTACGAGATGTACACCTGGAAAACAACCGGGAGGAGAAAGCTATCGAATATGCTCAGCGATCTGTACAAGAGAGCGAATGGCATGGGAATGAAGAAAAAGCCGACGCCAATCTCTTACTGGGAAATACCTACAAACATTTTGAGATCATTGATCTGGCACTCGACAGATATAAAGATGCGCTTACATATCTTGAAACCCAGAAACCGGGTGATGTATTTCCAAATGAGATCTTTCGTGTAATTGATTTGATAGGAGAATGTCAGTTGTTGTTAGAAAAGTACAATGAAGCTGTAGATACCTATAAAAAGCGATTAAATTTTGCAACCCAGGTTACTGATACCCTTCAAATCACTTACAGCTTAAATTATATAGGAGAAGTATTTGAACATCAGTCCTTGTACCATGAGGCACTTACTTATTATGATAGTGCCCTTATGAATAACAGAGCATTAAATGATTCTACAGAAATTTCTAATTCTTATGCAAATAAGGGAAGGACGTATCACAAACTGAAAAACTATCCCGGAGCAATTGAAATGTTCAAATTATCCTTAGAAGGGTATAAAAGGCATCTCGATCAATTGAAATATGCTGAAGTATACAACAATATTGGATTGTCTTATCTGGCACTGAAGCGGTTTGACGAGGCTAGAAGGTTTTTTGACGCATCAGGGTCTATTTACGATGATATGAATGTTAAAAAGGGGCGCATTGAAACCTGGAATAATCTGGGAGATAGCTATCTCATGCAGAATGATTATGTAAGGGCAAAAGGTCATTATGTAGAAGCCGAAAAAGAGCTAACAGGAGAAAGGTCAGAAACTCACGTGGAAACCCTGTACTTATTGGGACTTGTCAATCTAAATCTGGGTTTATATGATGATGCCTTGAATTATTTTACAGAATCCTTGAATCTAAGCTCTGATATAGGGAGTTCAGCTTACAGAAAAGAATGCTATAAAAAGATCTCCGTTGTTCATGAATATAAAGATAACTTTGAAGAAGCATACAGATATCTGGTTTTACATAATCAACATATTGATTCTTTGTACTCTCAGGATAAACTCAAAACATTTAAAGTACTAACGGAAGACTACAACCGTGAAAGACAGGAACTGGAAGAAAAAAATAAAGAGACCGAAAAAGAGAAAGAACTGCTGGAACGCAGTATCAGCAGCCTGGCAGATATTGTTACGCTGATCGTATTTACAACGATATTGCTACTCATTGTAGTTGTAATTCTCCTGTATCGACAAACAAAAATAAAGCAAAAAGCCAATGATAAACTGGCAGAACAGAATAAAGTCATCAACGCTCAAAACAGGCAACTACACAAAATTAACCAACATTTGGAGGATGCTCGCATACAGGCGGAAGCCGCTTCAGTAGCTAAATCTGAATTCCTGGCGACGATGAGCCATGAGATACGTACCCCCATGAATGGGATCATAGGTATGACCAATTTGATGCTGGATACCTATCTTGACCCTAAACAAAGAGAATATGCAGAAACTATTGCTACCAGTAGTGGAAGCCTCTTATCATTACTCAATGATATCCTTGATTATTCAAGAGTAGAAGCAGGTAAACTCGAACTGGAGATCAGGGAAGTACATCTACGTCAAATTTTAGATGATCTGCTTGCACTGTTTTCTCAGATTGCCAAAGACAAGGGCGTTCAACTAGATTACAGCCTCTCAGCTTATATTCCCGCATATATTAAATGCGATCCTACAAGACTCCGTCAAATTCTGGTAAATCTTGTTAGTAATGCCTTGAAGTTTACCGAAGATGGATATGTTCATATTGCAGTGAGAATGAAAGATAAAGATCCATTGCTGTTAGATTCCAGTGAATCTTTTCAACTGGAGTTTGAAGTGCGGGATACTGGAATAGGAATTCCAGATGAAAAGCTGAGGGCCATATTTGATTCCTTCCAACAAGTAGATTCATCCATCTCCAGAAGATATGGTGGAGCGGGGTTAGGATTAGCTATTACCAAAAAGCTCTTGGAAATGATGGAGGGTGATATCACTGTCAAAAGTCAGGAAGGTATTGGATCTACATTTATCTTCTACATCACCACTCAGTCATGTGAGCCATCCAAAGAGGAGATCGAGCCTATTGCAAGACATATTCCTGTCTCCAATGGAAATGGTTTTAATCAAAGGCTAGGCGAAATCTATCCGTTAAAAATTCTGGTTGCAGAGGATAATCAAATTAACCAAACGGTTGTAGAAGGAATTCTGGAGAAAATGGGCTTTAGAATAGCCATGGCAAATGATGGAAAAGAAGTGATGCAGTTCCTGGAACAAAATATCTATGATCTGATATTCATGGATATTCAAATGCCCAATATGGATGGTATCGCTGCAACTAAGGCTATTATTCAAAAGTATGGAAAAGATACTAAACCCATTATTGTCGCGATGACTGCTAATGCTATGTCTGGCGTTCGAGAGGAGTATCTATCAGTGGGGATGGACGATTATATTAGTAAACCTTTCAATTTAGAAGACCTGGAGAGAGTCATTGCCAGATGGGGAGACATAATTTTAGAAAAAAAGCTCAATCAGATTTAACATACTAATGGCCAATCAACTTCCCGCTATTTTACTTGCATTTGCCAACGATCAGTCTGGAAAGTCATTTCTTAGAAGCATTGCAAAGGAACAAAATGCTATTAACAAAGCGTTACAAAAACTTGAAGATGAAGGTATTTGTAAAGTCATTACGCTGGCAGATGCCTCAGCTAAAGACATCTACGATACCTTTCGGGACTACGATGTGAGAATCTTTCATTATGGTGGGCACGCGGATGGGGACTACATGCATTTGGCTTCTGAAATGGGTGCAGAGCGTACAATAGATGCAGAACATTTTGCCACCTATATGGGACAGCGTAATTCCCTCAAGCTTGTTTTCCTCAATGGATGCGCTACGTATAATCAGGGCAATTTCTTACTTCGAAATGGCATTCCTTATAGTATCATTACCAATCAAAAAATTAATGACGATGTAGCCAGAGACTTTGCCAGCTACTTTTATGGAAATTTAGCTGCCGGAGATACCATCCCCAAAGCCTTTGAAAATGCTTCCAGCATGGTCAAAGGACAGTACGGTGGAGAAACTCGTTCGTTAATTTGGGAAGAAAAAGAAGTCGAAGAGACAGGTTCATTCGCCTGGGAATTGTTTAACAGCTCAGATGCCGATGCTGAGTGGAAAATTTCAGTAAGAGAGGTAGATGTCCTTATACAGGAAGCTAAGGATCTCATTGCAAATGGCAAATTGAAAAAGGCCATTGAGCTATTGAAGTCCTATTCTCAAGAAATAAAACACGATAACAGTGGTGCGTTTGTACAATTGTCTAACCGTCTGAAAAAGCTGGATCGCGATGTCATGTTAGGGCTCATCAGCTATCAGGACGAATCCATCCAAAGAGCGCAAATTACACATAGTATTATCAGCCTGGCTGATACATTGAGAGAGTAACAATCATGCTTCCATCTGATAAAGATCCTCTAGGAAAAGCACTATGGGATTATCTCACATGCGGAGAGGCCCCAGATATAGTGGTGAAATCTGATTTGGGAGAAGACGATTATTATGATGTCCCTTACTATTTCCGGGATGAATCCGAATTACCAGATTGGGAACGTACAGCAATGGAACATTGTAAAGGAAGGATTTTGGATATTGGGGCGGGCGCAGGGAGCCATGCACTGATCCTTGAACAAAGAGGCTTTGATGTACTATCCATAGATATTTCCCTAAGTGCTGTAGAAGTAATGAAGCAGAGAGGAGTGAAGAATGTAAAAAACATAGATGTATTTGACCTGGAAGGAGAGACATTTGATACCCTGTTGATGTTGATGAATGGTCTGGGAATCGTAGGTGACTTTGAAGGGCTGGATCGTTTCCTGGAATATAGTAAACAGTTACTTAGACCTCAGGGGCAAATCATCGTTGATTCCTCGGATATTTCGTATTTGCTGGAAGACGATTCATACTTATTAGAAAGTCTGGTCCATGACCATACATTGGGTGAAGTACAATTCCAAATGATCTACAAAGACATTTGCAGCGATGTGTTCCCCTGGCTCTATGCGGATTTTCCCACCCTAAGGACCTATGCACGAAAACATGGCTTTACGTGTGAGCTACTAGCAGAAGGAGACCATTATGAGTACGTGGCGAAATTGGAATGGAATGGAGGGTTATAAGTTTCGTGGGGTTCATGTAACTACAAAACAAAACATACCGATATACCTAGTATTTTCTTTTGAGTGCCTTCTCACTTAATCCGGTGCTTCAGCCGATCCACTAACACCGCCCCAACGATAATAGCACCAATAATGATTTCCTGCACATAATTAGGCACGCCTAGCATATTACAGCCATTGCGAAGCACGGCCATGATGAGTGCTCCGATAATAGAGCCCATCGCGCTACCCTCCCCTCCGCTGAGCGAAGCTCCGCCGATCACCACCGCTGCGATGATATCCAGTTCGAGCCCCACCGCTGCCGTGGGATCTCCTACGGTCAGATTGGCAAATTGCATAACAGCGGCAATACCTGTTAACAAGCCACAAAATCCATAAATGGCGATCTTCATTCGATCTACTTTAATCCCGCACAATCTGGCCGTCTGCTCATTGGAACCAATCGCAAATACATAGCGGCCAAATACCGTTCTCCTTAGCAGGATCACAGACAGAATAAATATCAAAATCCCTATCCAAATCCCTGGTGCAAATACTAACCACGCGGGATCGGGGTCTACGAGCATCAGCCCATTCAGCCAGGTTACGGGTGCAGGAATGGTCTGTTCTTGTCCAATCCACTTAGCGACCCCGCGGGCAATTTGCATTGTCCCCAGGGTAACGATAAAGGGTACAATTCGAAAACGGGAGATGAGAAACCCATTGACCCAGCCCGTCAACCCACACGCGGCAATACCTCCTAAGGCTGCTAATAATATTAATCCTGCTCCTACAGATTCCGGCCCGCCCATATTGAGGACCACAGCAGTCACCACTGTACCTAGTGCAATTTGCGACCCTACACTCAGGTCTATCCCTTCAGAAATAATGACAAAGGTCATGCCCAACGCAGCTATTCCTACAATGACGCTTTGGGTGAGTATCGTTTTAATATTATAAAAAGAAGCAAATGCAGAGGGGCTTAATACGAGGAATAAGATAAAGACAAATATTAACCCCAATAATGGGCCCAATCCGGGTAAATACGCGCGTAGTTTTTGATTCATCTATGTCTGTGTTAGAGAGTTCTTGCTTGATCATCCACTACCCCAGATGTAGCATACATCATCACCTGATGCTCATCCCAGTCTTGTATCGGATACACGGGAGAGAGTTTGCCTTTATACATCACAGCCAGAGTATCAGAGATCCCAAATAATTCAGGTAAATACGAGCTTACTACGATCAACGCCTTACCTTGCTGCGCCAACTCTTGTATCAACCGGTATATCTCAGCCTTACTTCCAATATCTATTCCTCTGGTAGGTTCATCCAGGATCAAAATATCACTGTCGTGGTGCAGCAATCTGGCTATACAGACTTTTTGTTGGTTACCCCCAGACAATGCACCCACAGGTTGATGGGGTGAATTGCTTTTTACCTGCAGTTTTTTCATCCATTTTTGCCCCTCTACAAGTTCTGTCTTGAGTTGTAACAGCCCCCACTTACGGTATTTATGGATTGCAGGAAGGGTGAGATTTTGAAGAATAGACAAGTTAAGTGCTAACCCTTCTTCTTTTCGGTCTTCACTTAATAAATTAATACTGTGTTTGAGTGCAGATGCCGGATGTACATATTCCAGGTTGATAGTTTTTCCACTTTTTAGCGTCAGGGTACCGCGGTCAGCTTTTTGTAGTCCAAAGATTGTGCGTACCATTTCGGATCTTCCTGACCCCACTAATCCTGCAATTCCCATGATTTCACCTGCTCTCAACTGAAAGGAACTGTCCACAGGCAGCCCATCAGACCCGGATATAGACGCTGCATTCATCACGACTTCTCCCAAATCGTGGTCTAGCCTGGGATACAATTCATCCACAGAGCGTCCCACCATATGTGAAATCAATTGTGGGATAGTTACATCTTTTACCATTCCTGTTGATACCGTTTCCCCATCTCTCAATACCGTATACCTATCTCCTATTTCCTGTACTTCTTCCAAAAAATGGCTAATATAAATAATGGCTACTCCCTTAAGACGTAGTTTGGTAATAACTTCGAACAGTGCTTGCGTATCAGAGGCAGATAAGGAACTGGTAGGTTCATCCATAACAACAATTTTGGCCTCTGTCAGTAAGGCTCTTCCAATTTCTACCAACTGCTGTTTACCGATACTCAGATCCATCACTAATGTATCGGGGTATATTTCCTGTTGACCGAGTTCCTCTAATATTCGAGCAATGGTATTTCGTTGACTTTGCAGCCACCCCATTCTCTGATTTTCAATACCTAAGGTAATGTTTTCCTCTACAGTTAAGTGTGGAGCCAGATTGAGTTCCTGGTAAATCATGCTGATCCCGGAAGATCTGCCATCCAGGGGAGAACTCGGTTGGTATGGCTTGCCAGACAATACCATAGTACCTTGCTCTGGACGATGGACACCGCTCAATACTTTCATCAATGTACTTTTCCCCGCACCATTTTCACCGATCAGTGCATGGACCTCCCCGGGATATATATCCATGTGAACGCCTTTGAGTGCCTGTACAGGCCCAAAAGATTTGTGGATTTGCGATAAACGTAGTATAGGCTCCTGCATGCACTCACTTACTTGGATAGAGAAAAGTACTGCGTTTGGCTATTCGGAAAGCCACTGATCTAATTCTGGAGAAAGTAAAGCCATTGCATCCGGTTGCTCCATATTTTCTGGCGTAACCATCATAACCCTTGTGTCAATCTTAGGCTCAATACTGGTACCATTCAGATACTCAACCATGGTTTTTACCCCCTGGTATCCCATGTCAAAGGGGTCCTGGACTAGCAGGCCATGAATTTCATTGTTTCTCATAGCTCCGATGAGGGTTTCATTGGAGTCAAAACCTACGAAGTATACTTCACCCGCTTTGCCTGCAGTTTGTAATGCGCGGAGCATTCCATGCGTGGCAGACTCATTAGGACAAAAGATGGCATCTACTTCTGGAAAGCGATTGAGTAAGTTTTGTGAGGCTTGAAAGGCTTTTTCCATTGTAGCACCTGCGTATTGATTATCTGACAGTATTTCGATATCATCATATCCGCTAATTGTTTCTAAAAATCCCTTTTCCCGGGCTACTGTGCTAGCAGAACCCTCCATATATCTTAATACTATAATCTTCCCCTTTCCTTCGAGGAGTCCTGCCATTCTTTCGGCACACATTCTCCCTCCTTCATAATTGTTAGTTGCTATAAAGCTCTGAAAATCATCTGATTCCAGATCTGAGTCTATGATTACAACGGGAATCTGACGACCAGCTGCGGCTTTTACAGGGCTTGCCAGGGCTCTGGAATCCAAGGGGGCAAGTACAATTCCATCTACCCCTTGGCTGATAAAATTTTGTACCACCTGAATTTGCATCTGTCTGTCATCTTCTTTCAGTGGCCCCTGCCAGATGATGTCTACATCTAATTCCTTTCCGGCCTTTTCTGCTCCTGCATGTATACTCTTCCAAAACTGGTGAGTTGTACCTTTGGGAATAACTGCTATTTGCGTCTTACCGTCTTCCTGACTTTCAGAGTTAGTACCACATCCGGCAACCATGAGCGTGAGCACAATTACCGCGGATACTATATATGAGTCTATGCGTTGCATAAAGCGTAGTATTTATGTAGCCTATGATATATAGTGAATATAAGCATTGGATCCGTTACTTGGGATCCAATTAATATAAATCTATGGGAAAAAAATATGTATCACAATTTACTCCAGGGCAAACGCCCCAAATTTTATAAATAATTCGTTGTTAGTTAATTATGATTAACATATTTATATATTGAATCAATTTAAGCTACTGACTAGCAGCTGTTAATGATTTTAGTGCGTTTGCCCTACAATTTACTCATACAAAATGCCCAATGATCTGTCGAGATGTACATAGCCCCCATCTACAAATACGTACTCTCCTGTGATGTGGCTGGCTTTATCTGAGATGAGAAAAAGCACCATATTTGCCAGCTCTTTGGGGGTAGTCATTCTTTTCCCTAAAGGTACGCGATCTCTGATAGCCTGTAGCTTGCGATCTGATTCATGGAATTTTTTGATCCATCCATCGTATCCAGGTGTCCAACACTCTGAGATGAGTAATGCATTCACACGTATTTCATGCTTGATGAGATCTACAGCCCATTCTCTCGTTAATCCCAACACTCCCCCTTTTGCAGCAGCATACCCTGAAGTATTCCCCTGGCCTGTAATAGCTACCTTGGATCCTATATTGAGGATACATCCCTTTCGTTTTTTAAGTGAAGGAAGACTGTATTTGGTAAGGAGAAAAAAGTGTACAAGGTTGAATTTGAGGGATTGCATAAATTCCTCATAAGTACCCTCTAGTCCTATGTTATCATTTCCTCCCGCGTGGTTGATGAGTATATCTATGTGTCCAAAAGTGTCCAATACTTGTGCGATAGCTGATTGGCAAGAATCAGGATCTGTAACATCTGTATGAACAAATCCGCTCTTAATCCCTTGTTTGTCAAAATCTTGTACGATCTTAGATCCTCGATCGCTTATATCAAGCATAACAGGTATGCCTTCTTCTTCTACGATACCCTGCACAAAAGCATGACTAATACTTCCCGGAGCACCAGCTCCTCCCGAAATGACAATTATTTTATCCTGTAACCCTAAATCCATAATCTATTCAAGCATGGGATTTAATTCTTCATACAGCTTGGATACAGGTAATCCCATCACATTATAGTAGTCCCCTTCGATACCCGTTATTCCAATCATACCTATCCATTCCTGTATAGCATAGGCCCCTGCCTTATCGTAAGGTTTAAATTCTTCTACATAATACTTGATCTCCCAGGCTTGCAAATCTTTAAAGGTAACTTTGGTTTCAGAGGAGAAGCTTCTGAATTTACCCTTGTGAAATATGGTGACACCTGTGATAACCAAATGGGTTCGTCCAGATATCTTTTTCAACATGTCAATGGCTTCAGAAGCATCTGCGGGTTTCCCCAAAATTTTATCGTCAAGCACGACGATTGTATCAGATGTAATGATCGTGTTTTCATTGGACAGATCATCATAAGCTTTCGCTTTATTCTCTGAGATTAAGACGGATACAGCTCTGGGATGCAGATCTTCAGGGAAATATTCATTTACTTCCCTTACAACGACTTCAAATTCAAACCCCATTTCGGCCAGGAGTTGCTGCCTCCGTGGAGATGCCGAAGCAAGTATAAGTGGCGTGGGTAACTTCTTCATGAAAGGCTAAATTAGTCACAAAAACCGTTTTTCAAAACTTTGATGTCCAATGATTAGTTTTCGTGAAAAATCTTTGTATTGAGTCCTCACTTACGCCTGATTTTCAGAACTTGACCGACTCGGATCGTGTTGCTTTTCAATCCGTTGTTGTTGCGTAGGGTTTCAATAGGTACATTGTAATCCACATGTAGACGATATAGTGTCTCCCCTGGCTTCACAGTATGTGTTACCCATGCACCAGTCCCCGTCGATGTAGAAGACTGATCTGTAGGAGTATTCACTACGGGAATAGTCCCAGTACCATTTGAAGATACATTTGGAAGCTTGCTGGATTGTACTCTGAGGAAGTTATCAAGGGCTCCAATGGTTGTCGGATTATAGATAGATCCATCTGTTCCGACTACAAAATATCCCGGTAATCGCTCATACTGAAAGGCCCTTTTGATATCCATGAGGTTTTGTACATTGTTTAGTAGTACCTGATCGCCGGGAGGATTGTGTGCTTCCAATGCTTGTCTCCATCTTGCTTCATTGCGGTTTTCCGATACTCCTATGAACCTGATAGGCTTGTACTGATAATTCAGTGATAGGCGATTCAATTGGGGAATATCATATAATGATTCAGAGTTCAAGCTCGACCAAAAGAAAACAACCCATATCTCTCTATCTTGCTGACGAGTGAATTGTATGCATTCATTTTTGAATTCTTGATAATTCAAGATCTTCTGATCACCCCGAGGTTGAGCTTCCAACTCGAAGGAGTTGCAAATCAGGTAGAGCAAGATGAGTAAATAATGTTTCGCCCTCATATTAATTGTTTCCCAAATTTACGAGGTAAATGTAAGTGTAGTTTATTAGAAATCGAGATTATTTATCTAAGACACATACTGTGATGTGAATTTTGGCCGCTAATATATTAAAACTTATTAGCAAAAATTAATCCAGAAGCTTACACATCCTGCCCTCTACGAGTTGAAAGAGTTGCCCTGGTTTCGATTTTCTCCAGGGGATTTCATCTAATAATGGACTTCTGTAGAAGAAATGAGAGATGCCATACGATTCCATTTCCTCCCAAACATTGTCTCTGGCCCGTAGGGTACAGATCCAGCCTTCCGCACCTAGTTCCTCTTGAAGAGCTTGATAATAATCGTCTTCCTGCAAATATATGTGAAATACATTCTCACAAATCAGGATAAATTTATCTATGCCATGATCTATTAGGTATGTCAGGCAATTTTCTGCCATCAATTTATAATCATTTTCAAAAAGGTCATTCCACTCTCCAAAAAGCTCAATAATCGCGTAGCTCTTATTATAATCCGCATAGAGAATTTTTACCAACAGACTTTCTGAACCTATATCATCCCATAATGGATGGGCAGGTATTCTATTTACAGATCGATCATAATAAAATTGGTTGTGCTCTACTTGATGAAAGGGAGACCTGTCATCAGTTTCGTGATTATAGAGGTTCAACCAACCGTAATAAGGTTCAATATGGTGTAACGGATTCATACATCCTCCTATGCTCATAAATCCTCACTTTCAGCAAATATAGAGTTCAATGGGCAAGGTTAAGACTTTTTCTTTCACAAAATTTTTACTATACCCTCGTACGTTTAAGTGCTTCCTCACGTTTCGCACGTTGTAAGGCTAATTGTAATAATTGATCTATTAATTCCGAATAGGATGTCCCTGCTTGCTCCCATAATTTGGGATACATACTGATATGGGTGAAACCAGGAAGTGTGTTAATTTCATTGACATATACACTTCCATCCTCCCTGAGAAACATATCTACACGTGCCATACCTTCACACGCTAACACCTTATAAGCGCTTTTTGCCACGAGCACTAATTTGGCCATGGTCTGATTTTCGATATTCTCTGCCGGAATCACGACTTCAGCAGTATCTTCTGATACATATTTTGCTTCGTAATCGTAAAATCCTTCTGCCATTTTTACCTCGCCTACACCTGTTGTAGCAATGATGTCATTACCCATTACTGCACACTCCAATTCACGACCGTAGATAGCTTCTTCCACGATGACCTTATTGTCATAACTAAATGCTAGTTTCAATGATTCTGTAAGTTCGGAGGGATTGTCTGCTTTAGTTACTCCTACAGAAGATCCCATCCTGGCAGGCTTCACGAACACAGGACTTCCTAATTGATTAAATACACTTATTACGTCTATCCCATCTTTGTCAGTATCTTGAAATACGAGATACCTGGCGGTAAGTAAATCTGCTTGTAAGAGCAATCTCTTAGTAACGTCTTTATCCATAGAAACAGCAGATCCACACACATCAGGCCCAACAAAGGGTATATGTATCTGCCGAAAGAGCCCTTGTAAAGTCCCGTCTTCTCCTAAAGGACCATGTATAATGGGAAAAATGACATCGATGGTGGGAAGAGCGGACATATCCGTTTTTCTCAAAAATATTGCTCCCGGAAAACCTGGTTGTAGTAGCAAGCTGGGATGCGTGTTTCCTGCAGGTAATATCTTCATCATTAAGAAATCTTCTGATGAAATTTCGTGCCAACTGCCGCCCTGAGAGATACCAATGAGTATAATATCATAGGTAGTTTGGGGTATCGCATGAAATATGTTTTGAGCAGATTGAATAGATACCTCATGTTCCGGAGACATTCCTCCAAAGATCAATGCAACGGTCGTTTTACTCATGATTTGTGAAATTTGTCGGATTCTTATGCATGAGCCAAAGATAGTAGATTTATATGAGTTGATGGCGATAGGAGGACCTGATAAGGTGTGCATTTGGCATTAGCTTGATCACTACACACATCCCTTATAGCTTTATTCTTTCTTTGAAAAGGGATTAAATAATTTCATGACCTTGCTGAAAAAAACGAGTTGCTTGTACTTGTTACCTACCTTTTTCTTGAATTTAGGGAGAAGGGTGATAAATCGTCGGGTATATGATTTAGTAGCTAGCTTGGCACCTAGCCCTACTTTCTCAAGATCAGTCATCTCTGCCTGCCATTGTTCCAAATCCGAATATAATAAGGCCAATTCACGCTCATTTTGATTGATAAATTTATTGACATGCTTGTATGTACCTAACGCAGTAGGTTTACTTAGCGCCTCATCTAATAATATGACAAACTCTTCGCCAAGTATATCCATTTTCTCTTGAGGGCTATAGCTTCCATATGTTAATTCTTTCAACGTCTCTCTGTGTAATTTTAATTGCCTGGTGCCTGCACAACTCGACAAAAGAAAGATGGTAACAAAAAGGATGAGAAAGTTTTTTGATAAAACTACCTTGTTCATGTGTGTTTCGATTTGTATATTAGTAGATTTTTCTCAATTCTATGAAAGATGTTATTGATCTAAATGATAAATTCTTACACCAATCAATGACGAGTCAATCCTGCTATAGTTACGTAATCAATGGTACCTACTTATTATTCGTGTACCTTTTTCTCCAATGTAAAAGGGGAGAAAGAGACCATTATTTCATTGCAGATTTTGGACCGGAATTTGAATTATAGCTGTTAAATAAGCCTCGTTTTACAATCAAATATTACAAAGTGCAAATTTTCAACAATGATATTGGTTCTAACAAGGGTCTTTTTGTAGGAAGTTGATCCTACTTAGATGAAGATGAGAAAGCTATTGGCATTTCATTACATACTCAACCTACCATCTATCTTTCTAAATCTTAATCACTAAAGCTCAGGCCCTTTTTAGCAATTGAAGAAAATATTTTGGGCTTTCAATATTATCACTGGCCGGATGTTGGGTAGAAGGAGATATCCATGTCTAAGTTGGATCAAATTATTTATTATATTTGCACATCCTATTAAGGAAAATGTGGATAGTGTGTGGATAACTTCGAGAGATTGAGACCTAAATGTGATTCCAGTTCATGTTGAAGACATTTCCAGAATACAAGACAAATTTAGCAGCTTTTCTGCCAGAAATAGAACAAGAGATTCTGTCATATTGGGAATCTGAGAACATTTTTCAACAAAGTATTGATCACCGTGAAGGTGCACCCAATTTTACCTTTTATGAGGGGCCTCCTTCTGTAAACGGTATGCCGGGAATCCACCATGTGTATGCTCGTACCATAAAAGATATTTTTTGTAGATATAAAACCTTAAGAGGGTATCAGGTAAAGCGAAAAGGGGGGTGGGATACTCATGGTTTACCCATCGAATTGCAAGTGGAGAAACGATTGGGTATCACAAAAGAAGATATTGGGGTGAAAATTAGTGTAGAAGAATATAATCAGGCCTGTAGAGAAGATACCCTTAAATATAAAAATGAGTGGGATCGCCTAACGCGAATGATGGGTTACTGGGTAAATTTGGACGACCCTTATATCACGTTTCACAACAACTATATAGAATCAGTCTGGCATCTACTTAAGCAACTGTTTGACAAAGGGTTGTTGTACAAAGGATTTACTATTCAACCATTTTCTCCAGCTGCTGGGACAGGGTTAAGTTCACACGAACTCAATATGCCTGGGGCTTATAAAAACATTAAGGACACCTCTGCCATTGCGCAGTTTAAACTCATACCCACTGAACATCCTTTAAGCTCATCATTGCTTGAACACGGAGACGTATTCTTCCTGGCATGGACCACTACTCCATGGACTTTGCCTTCTAATACAGCCCTGACAGTAGGTAAAAACATAGCGTATGTAGCTGTAAAAACATTAAACCCATATACGAAGGAACCTTCAGTGGTGATACTGGCTAAAGATCTTATGGGTAAGTACTTTACAGAACCTAAAGATGAGCTTCTACCGGAAGAGTTTAAGCCAGGTTCTGCTACTACTCCCTATCAGGAAATAATCGGTTCTTTTACAGGAGAGCAATTAGAAGGGTTGGAATACGAACAGCTTTTCCCCTATGTCAAGCCCGATAAACCTGCCTTTAGGGTCATCATAGGTGATTTCGTAACAACAGAAGATGGTACGGGTATCGTTCATACGGCCCCCACATTTGGTGCAGATGACTTTAAGGTATCGCAACAACACGGAATTCCTCCCATTTTAGTCAAGGATAACCAGGGGAATAGCACTCCATTAGTCGATAAACAAGGTCGGTTTGTCAAGGAAGTGACGGATTTTGCAGGGAGATATGTAAAAGACTATGGACAAGAAGAAGAAAGGCCCGTAGATGTAGATATCGTTATCAAATTGAAAGAGGATAACAGATTGTTTCGGTCTCAGAAGTATGAACACAGTTATCCTCATTGTTGGCGTACAGATCGACCCGTTTTATACTATCCTATGGATAGCTGGTTTATTCGTACTTCAACTTTGAAGGAGAGACTCATTGAACTCAACAACCAAATCAATTGGAAGCCTAAATCAACTGGAACAGGGCGTTTTGGAAATTGGTTGGAAAACCTTGTAGACTGGAACTTGTCCAGGTCGCGGTTCTGGGGTACTCCCTTACCAATATGGATGACGGATGATGGAAAAGAAAAGAAATGTATAGGTTCTATGAAAGAACTGAGAGCAGAATTGAAGAAGTCTGTAGAAGCTGGAGTAATGACAAAGAAAGAGGTAAAGGAGTTTTTTAATCAAAAAGATCTACACAAACCCTATATCGATCGCGTAGTCTTAGTAAGTGATGAGGGACAGCCTATGTTTAGAGAGTCCGATGTAATTGATGTATGGTTTGATTCAGGGGCGATGCCCTACGCTCAGTGGCACTATCCATTTGAAAACAAGCGCATTTTTAAGCAAAGTTTTCCGGCAGACTTTATCTCTGAAGGGGTAGACCAAACCCGGGGATGGTTTTTTACACTCCACGCAATTGCTGCGATGACCCAGGATAGCGTAGCTTACAAAAATGTCCTTTCTACAGGTCTTATACTCGATAAGGAAGGGCGAAAAATGTCTAAACGCCTCGGAAATACAGTAGACCCTTTTAAGCTCATTGGACAGTTTGGCGCGGATTCTACCCGATGGTATATGATTGGAAATTCTGCTCCCTGGGACGGGTTGAAAGTAGATCCTGAAGGTGTGGTAGAAGTACAACGAAAATATTTCGGAACACTGTTTAACACCTATAGCTTCTTTGCACTATATGCTAATATAGATGGCTTTCATTATGACCTTTCAGATAAGGTACCTATTGAAGAGCGCAGTGAACTCGATAGATGGGTCATTTCTGTAATGAATTCACTGATCGTTTCAGTAGCTGAATATATGGATGACTACGATCCAACACGTGCTATACGAGCCATCGATTCCTTTGTCAATGACCAACTGTCCAATTGGTATGTGAGACTTTCCCGGAGAAGATTCTGGAAAGGTGAGCTAACAAAAGATAAACGCGCGGCTTTTCAGACACTGTATGAATGCTTACATTCAGTAGCACTGTTAATGTGTCCTTTTGCTCCTTTTTTCTCTGATAAATTGTATCAGGACCTTACGGGAAATAAAAGTGTGCATCTGGCGGATTTTCCCTCCGTACAAAGAGAAGCCATAGATACAGAGTTGGAAGAGAGAATGGAAATGGCAGAACGAATTACATCTTTAATTCGTAGTATCCGCAGAAAAGAGCAAATCAAGAATAGACAACCTTTGAATAGAGCGATGATAGCAGTAATGGGAAAAGAGATGCAAGATCAATTGGATAAAGTCAAAAATTTGATTGCGGAAGAGGTCAACGTTAAAGAGATTGAATATATCACCGAAGATGATTCTATTCTTGTAAAAAAGGTAAAACCTAACTTCAGAGCATTGGGGCCTAAAGTAGGTAAGCTTATTAAAGAAATCAAACCAGCATTAGAACAACTTTCACAAGATCAAATCCGAGAATTGGAGGCTAATGGGGAGTTGCCATTAAGTCTATCGCAGGGTTCTATATCGATAGACGCGGAAGATGTAGAAATTGTAAGTGAGGATATTCCCGGTTGGGCCGTAGCCTCAGATGGAAAACACACGGTGGCGCTTGATATAACATTGACCGAAAGTCTTCTCAATGAAGGTGTTGCAAGGGAACTGGTGAATAGAATACAAAACCTTCGCAAGGACAAAGGCTTTGAAGTGACAGATACCATCCAGGTAACACTTTCTCAAAATCAGTTTTGGAATCAAGCAATCAATGAATTCAAAGATTATATTCAGAGTGAAACACTTACCAAAGAACTCAGCTTGAAAGATGAATTGGATGAGGGAGACGAAATAGAAATAAACGACACAACAGGTAAAATATTGTTGATAAGATAGAATTGAATATTTATTTTAAATCTACTTGCAAATTATTTAAAGTGGTTATTAATTAGCGGGAAAATATTACATACCATGTAGTTGTCTATAATGGATAACATTAGATACTCAGAAACTACCTAACAGACACGATAAGCATATGAAAAAGCAAGCCGAATCACAGAAAAAATTCTACAACAGAGTAGAACTTGAAGAATTTCGAAATATTATTGAATCAAAGCTTGTAGAGTCCAGAGCGGAATACAAACGTTTGGCTGAAAGTCTCAAAGCATTCAGTGGCTCATCTGCTGATAGCTTTAATTTTACAGAATACGGTAATGAAAGTCGTGAAAAGGAACAGGTAGAGATTTTAATGGCTCGTCAGGATAAATTTATTCACAATCTTGAAAAAGCATTATTTCGAATAGAAAATGGAACTTATGGTATTTGCCGAATCACAGGCAAATTAATACCTAAAGAAAGATTGCGTATCGTTCCTCATGCTACGACAACTGTTGAAGGTAAAATGCAGCAAAAAACTCGTAGAGGGTTCAGAAGCTAATTTCTCTATATCTTACCTTATTTTGATGCTTTTTGAGAGATTTGCTATTGTTAATCATAGCGTGTTTATTGCATTTCTTTTGCTCAAACGGGCTGTTATGGAATCTTTCATGATATCCGTTAAAAATAATTAAACAAGATTATGCTCAAATGAGTATAATGGTTATGTCTAATCATGTACGGAAATTTTCCGGGTTAAAGCTATTGTATATTGAAGGCTAAAAAGTATTTCCTCATAGCACTGGTGGTTATAGTTGTAGACCAGATTGTGAAACTTATTGTAAAGTTAAATATGGATCTTGGAGAAGAAATACCTGTAATAGGTGATGTATTCAAAATCCATTTTATTGAAAATAAAGGTGCCGCATTTGGGATGACCATCGATAGCCTTTTTCAACCCTTAGGGATATATATTTCTCCTGAGACCAGTAAGTTGATATTATCCATATTTTCTCTCATTGCACTGGCTTTTATTGGAGTATTCCTCTACAGACTTTCCGATCACAAATCTCCGCTTCCCACGTTTGTTGCGCTTATTTTTGGTGGCGCCTTAGGTAATATTATTGATAGGACATTTTATGGCGTTTTCTTCAATTCCATTAATCAATATGAAGGGGGGTTGCTTCACGGTCGGGTCGTAGACATGTTCTATTTTGACATTTGGAAGGGGTATCTCCCTGATTGGATCCCACTTCTGGGTGGTGAATATTATTCCTTTTGGCCCATCTTTAATATTGCTGATTCTGCCATATCCATCGGAATAGTAGTGATACTCATTTTTCAACGCAGATTTTTTAACATGGATGAAAAGGCCCAATCTCCCCAACCTTCTACTCCCTCTGAAAAAGTTTCTCCGCCTGATATCAACGCGGGTAGTGATACAGATTCATCTCCATCGACTGAACAAGTTTCATGAATGGAAGAGACCAAAAAACTCTTCTAAATATTCAGGAAATAATTATATTTGAGATGCACCGAGCCTAATCTGTTAATAATGCCAACCCTTAGATATCCTTTTAGAGGAATATTACTGCTAGTTCTGTTACATTGGAGCTGTTCTTCCACTACCCATGATTCCATACAGCCCAATCCCGGAATATGGCGCTTTACGCTTAATCTGGGAGAAGCAGAACTTCCATTTCACATGGATCTTACATCCTCAGAGTCGGGATGGGAAGGGAAGATCATTAATGCCGAGGAAAGGATAACTGTAAATGAAATTGAAAGGGAGAATGATTCTTTTTTTATTCAGATGCCCATTTTTAATTCTATTTTCAGGGGAAAACTTATATCTCCCACCCAAATAGAAGGTACGTACCAAGACTATTCTCGAGGTCCCGATTATATGGTTCCCTTTAAAGCAGTCTTTGGGGATAACACTCGTTTTCAATTTCCTTCTTCGGAGGAACCTTCTGATATTTCGGGGAGGTGGAAAGTAGTTTTTAGCCCTGATACAGAAGACGAATTCCCTGCCATTGGAATATTTAAACAGAATGATTCCACTGCGACAGGTACATTCCTGACAGAGACAGGAGACTACCGCTATTTAGAGGGTAATGTGAATGGAGAACAAGCAAGATTTTCTGCATTTGATGGCTCCCATGCATATCTTTTCAGGGCAAGGCTCACTAATGATACCCTGAGAGGGAAATATTATTCAGGGATACATTTTCAAACTAATTGGTATGCAGTTAGGAATGATACGTATTCACTCTCTGACCCCTATGAATTGACATATTTGAAAGAGGGATTTGACCAACTCAATTTTTCATTTCCCGATGCCGATAGTAATATGGTCTCATTGGATGATCCCAGATTTCAGGATAAAGTCGTTATTGTTCAACTCATGGGAAGCTGGTGTCCCAATTGTATGGATGAGTCCCGGTATTTTGCAAAGTTATATGATGAATACAAGGATCAGGGGCTCGAAATCTTGGCATTGGCTTATGAGCGGCAGCCTGAATTCGATGTAGCAATCCAAAATATTCAGCGCTTGCGCGAAAAATTAGAATTGGATTATGAAATACTTATCGCAGGAACCAGTAACAAAATAGAAGCAGCTGAGACTCTTCCCATGCTCAATGCAGTAATATCTTTTCCTACAGCAATTTTTTTAGATAAAGGGGGCAACATTCGCAAAATACATACTGGGTTCTATGGCCCGGGTACAGGACCCTTTTATAATCGCTTCGTAGATGAAACCACGAATTTTATTGAAAAATTATTGGATGAACCTTCCTAATTCATAGGCATTTTATAAATTGAGTAGTAACAGCAATTCACATTATTTTAACTACTCAAACTCCTTATGGATCAATCAGAAAAGAATTCAACACTCCGTAGCGAAAACTGGTTTGGACTCACCGATAGAATGGGTTTTATTCATCGTAGCTGGATGCGTAATCAAGGGCATCCTGATCACCTGTTTCGCGGACGTCCAGTAATCGGTATTTGTAACACGTGGTCAGAACTTACCCCCTGTAATGCACACCTTAGAGAATTTGCTGAACATGTGAAGCGAGGAGTTTATCAAGCAGGTGGCTTCCCCCTGGAATTTCCTGTGACTTCCCTCGGAGAAACGCTGATGAAACCTACTACCATGCTCTTTCGCAATCTGGCTAGTATGGATACAGAGGAGTCTATCCGCGCAAACCCCATTGATGGGGTAGTGCTTATGACAGGCTGCGACAAGACAACCCCTTCTACTGTAATGGGAGCAGCCAGTGTGGACCTTCCCACTTTGGTAGTACCTGGAGGGCCCATGTTGAACGGTAAATTTAAGGGACGTGACATTGGATCGGGTACCGACTTCTGGAAGTTTGCAGATGAGGTCAAAGCAGGAAGGATGACACAAAAGGATTTTACCTTGGCCGAAGTTTGTATGTCGAGAAGTAAAGGACATTGTATGACCATGGGGACTGCTTCGACTATGGCATGTATGGTTGAGTCACTAGGGCTGACCTTGCCAGGAATGGCAGCATTGCCTGCTGTAGATGCTAGAAAAATGGCGATAGCACAGATGTCAGGCATTCGCATCGTAGAAATGGTAAAGGAAGATTTACGGATGTCCCAAATCCTGACCCGAAAGGCATTTGAAAATGCCATCATTGTAAATGCTGCAATTGGTGGTTCTACCAATTTCGTTGTACATCTCCTGGCAATAGCAAAGCGTATTGGCGTGGAGTTAGAATTAAAGGATTTCGATGACTTGGGAAGTCATATCCCTCTGCTGGCAAATTTGATGCCTTCTGGAAAATATCTCATGGAAGATTTTGCATATGCTGGAGGTCTGCCAGCAGTCATTAAGGAATTATTACCCCATGTACACACTGACGTACTTACTGTAAATGGGAAAACCTATGCAGAAAATTACCAAGAGGCAGAGTGTTACAATCGCGAAGTAATCGCTGCATATGATACTCCTTTCCAAAAAGCATCAGGAATAGCAGTCATCAAAGGAAATTTATGCGAAAATGGTTCCATCATTAAACCTTCTGCAGCTACTCCTTCTCTAATGCAACATAAGGGAAGAGCCGTAGTCTTTGAAAATATCGAAGATTATCACGCGCGAATCGATGATCCCGATTTGGATGTGGATGAACATTGTGTGATGGTACTCAAAATGGTAGGCCCTAAAGGATATCCTGGTATGCCGGAAGTCGGCAATTTTGAATTACCTAAAAAGTTATTGGAAAAAGGGGTGACAGATATGGTCCGTATATCTGACGGAAGAATGAGTGGTACAGCTTTTGGAACGGTGATACTTCACGTATCCCCCGAATCTGCCATCGGCGGAACCCTGGCACTGGTCCAAAATGGAGATATGATCGAGTTAGATGTTCCCAATCGCAAGTTGCACCTCGATATATCCGAAGAAGAGTTACAACGAAGACGCAACGCTTGGACTATGCCTGAACCATCTTCAGATAGAGGATATGTCAACATGTATATCAATCATGTGCTGCAGGCAGATCAAGGAGTAGACCTGGATTTTCTGGTAGGTAATTCCGGAGACAAAGTTACTAGAGATAATCATTGAGAACATTGTGGGATGGCTTTATTGTTAAATGGTGATATTGCTTCATTGTGGAATGGCTATATTGTTAAATGGTGATATTGCT